>JBDSIW010000103.1:0-10528 GCA_039917795.1 Verrucomicrobiota bacterium
GCGCCGACCGGACTGCGCGCCTTCGGATCGAAGGACGACTCGACTTCCGCCAGCCACACCAGTTCGACGGGCACGCGTTCCGCCGCGAAAATCTTTTTCAACTGTGCAACTTGGCGGAAAGCAAGCGGAGGCGTCGGGCGCTCCTCCATCACTTCGATCCATGCTTTGCGCTCCGATTGGGGCGACGGATCGGGAAGTTTCGTCAAATTGGTTTGGGCCGGGACAAGGTTTTTTCGCAAGGCGTTCGCTACATCGAAATAATCGAGGCGCGTTTTTAACCACGCTCCGAACGGGGCGGTTTCCTCGTATTGCTCGAGCAATGGAAGGATTTGCTGAGCGGGTTCGCGCAATTTCGCCAGATCGTAAATGTAGGTTCCTTGAAATTGGCGTTCCAAATCCGCGAGAAACTGGTGAGCCCGCGCGGAATCCACGCCCAACGCTTCGAGGACCGAATCATCGACGTTCTCCCGGAGAAACTGATCGGCCGACTTGATCAACTCTGCGGGATCCACCTCTTGCTCCTGCGCCTGGACTTGCAGGCCCAAAAATAAAAACGAGGCAAAAATCAGGAAACGTTTCACGTGTTCATTGTAGCAGACAGGCATCGAAGGCAACTGTTTGATGCGGCAGTTTCTTGGATTGAATTGTATCGGGCTCTCAGGTGTGCCAACCTGTGCGGATGTTTCGATTCATGAACCGGGGCGTTGTTTTGGGGGCGCTCCTGATTTTCCTGGCCGGGTTTGCGAATCGCTCCGCCGCCGCCGAGTCGCCGTCCCAGGATTTTGTTGACCGGCCCACCTATGTCCCTCATCCGCCCGACGAACCCGAAATTCTTCCGAGGAAAACTTCTCCTGCGAACCCGATCGCCGAGGCGTTGTCCGGGCCGATCACTCCTTCCGCCACGCAGCCGAAAGGCGCACTCTCGGGCCGGATTGTTTACATGACCGGCGGACATGGCTGGACTTACGGCTCGGGCTGGAGCTTGCAGCGGCCCAATGGGCTTAATGAAATGAACGAGGATTACGGGAACCTTGATCAACTAAACATGTTCGCCACTTATTGTTTCAACGCCGGTGCAGTCGTGGTTCCGTTTCGACCGATCGGCTACCAAACCAATGAAGTCGTGTTGGACAACGACAGCGCCTCAGTCAGCTTCGCCGGGACTTGGAACAACAGCGCATCCACCAGTTATTATTACGGTTCAGCCGGCGCGATTCCCTATCGCTACGCTTCGCTCATCGGCCCGGAAACGGCCACTGCCACTTACACACCGGCGATTCCCAAGACCGGTTTTTATCCTGTATATTCCTGGGTGCGGCACGGGCCGGATCGCGGCGATCAGCTCTATCGAATCAGGCACACGGGTGGCGAAGCCCAAGTGCGCATTCCGCATTACATGGTGGGTAACGGTTGGATTTACCTCGGCGAATATTATTTCAATTCCGGCTCCAACCCGGCCAGCGGCGCGGTCGTGATCAGCAATTTGCGCAGCACCACCAACGGTTCCGCGGTGATCGCCGACGCCATTCGCTTCGGAAACGGGATGGGGTCGATCGATCGCGGCACCGGCGTTTCCACTTATCCGCGCGAAGAGGAGAACACTCGATATTGGGTGCAGGCGGGACTTGGCTACGGAATGCCTGCTTCGCTCTATGACGCGGGGAGTTCGGATTACAACGACAGCATTACGACGCCACCGCTCATGGCCGCCGAAATGAATCGCGAGAACACGAACAATCCCAGCGATCCTTTCAAGCGCGTTTACATTAATTTTCACTCCAACGCGAACGATGGAAGCGCGCGCGGCGTCACGGGTTTAATCAACACGACCCCGACCCCCAACCAAGCGCGGCTCGCAGCGATTTGCTCCGCCCAGGTCAATAGCGAATTACTCAGTCTTACTGTTCCGCCGCTGGAATTGGTGTGGGGTGCGCGCGGCTCGACCTACACCAGTGGTTACGGGGAAATCAGCAACAATTCTCTCCACAACGAAATGGACGCGACCATTATCGAGGTGGCGTTCCACGACAATGTGAGCGACGCAAAATTGATGCGCGACTCCAAAGCTCGCAGCGCGGTGGCTCGCGCTGCCTTGCACGGGATCATTAAATTTTTCAACGAGTTTGATTCGCTGGCGACCAACTTTTTTCCCGAGCCTCCCATCAATCCTCGCGCCATCGGCGGCGCTTCTGGAATCTCCATTGCCTGGGGATCGCCGGTCGCGCAGGCGAACAGCGGCGCGCCCACCAACTACGTCGTTTACGTCTCCACGAACGGTTACGGCTTCGGCAATCCCATTTCCGCGGGCAACGTCGCATCGATCACGCTGACCAACTTGCTCATCGATCAGGAATATTATTTTCGCGTCAGCGCCGCCAATGCAGGCGGCGAATCGTTGCCCTCGGAAGTTGTCGGATGCCGTCGTTCTTCCAATGCCAGCGCGGCAAAAATTCTGGTGGTGAATGCGTTTGATCGCTTTGACCGCACGACCAATTTGCGCCAGTCACTCGGCGTTCAGGCGTGGAAACCACCCGGGCCGGTCGGGACAAACGAGCGTGTCCTTCCACGCCAGGTGAACTCCTTCGACTACGTGGTGCAACACGGCAACTCCATCCACGCTTACGGAATGCCATTTGATTCCTGCCAGAATGAAGCAGTCGCGAACGGCCAGGTCGTCCTCACGAATTATTTCGCCCTCATCTGGGCTGCGGGCACGGAATCCACCGCCGACGAAACCTTCAGCGCCATTGAACAAACCAAAGTCACAAGCTTTCTCAACGGCGGCGGTCACCTGTTTGTTTCCGGTTCAGAAATTGGCTGGGATTTGGATCGTTCCAGCGGCCCGACCGCAGCGGATCGCGCTTTCTACAACAACAACCTCCACGCCCGCTTGAACGGCGACAGCAACGACGACTCAAATATTTACGCCAACAGCCCCGCGCTCGGTTCCATATTTGCAGGGAACACCAGCATTATTTTTGACGACGGCACGAAGGGTATTTATTGGGTGCAAACGCCGGACATCATTACGCCCAACGGAGCCGGAACTCGCGCCGCGCTTTATTACAACGGGACAATCAACCCCGCCGCGATTCAATACGATGGCTCGGTTGGCGGCGGGAAAGTGGTTTACTTCGGTTTCCCATTCGAGACGATCACGCTCGGCACCACACGCAACGCTTACCTGGCCGACATTCTGAATTTTTTCCATGCGCCAACCCTCCTCACGAACCCGTTGAGCCAGATCGCCAATCAAGGGACGAATGTGACGTTCAATGTCGTGGCTACCGGGACAGCGCCGCTCAGTTTTCAATGGAGGTTCGGCGCATCGAATCTCTCCGGCGAAACCAATGCCAGCCTGATCGTGTCCAACGTGCAATCGTCGAACGCCGGGAATTATCTCGTCATGATCACGAATTTTGCCGGGTCCATCACGAGTTCGATCGCATTGCTGACGGTGAATCTGCGGCCGGTCATTTCCGCGCAGCCGACCAATCTGGTCGTGTCGCAAGGCAGCAACGCAATGTTCAACGTCACCGCCGCCGGAACCGCGCCGCTCGCCTATCAATGGTTGTTTAACGGCGACGACATCATCGGCGCCACGTCGCCCAATTATGTCAGGACCAACGCGCAGGTTCTTGATGCCGGGAATTATTCCGTGCGGATTTCAAACATGGTCGCCAGCGTCTTCAGTTCCAACGCCGTCCTGACCATCACTGTAGCCACGACGTTCAGTTCCGCGTCGATTTCTTCCAATCAAATTCAACTCGTGCTGACCGGTCAGCCGGGCCGCAATGTTTCGATTCAATCCTCCAGCAACCTGGTCGATTGGGTGGAAATCACGAATGCGGTTTTGACTAATGGAGTTTTTGAATTCAGCGACATGTTGACCAACGATCAACGTTTTTATCGGACGGTGGAGCCGTGACCGAGCGAAATGCCTTGAGGCTCGATTTTGCCGAAATGCCCCGACAAGATCGTTTGGGCAAATTCTATGCTAATCATTTCCCCGCATGGCATCATTATTATCCTGAGCAGATGGTCGCAGCGGGCCTTGGCGCGCGGGTCGGAATTTGCTGGAGATGTTCGATCAAACTGAGTCGGTGATGCTTTTGCATCCCATCTCATCTACGCATCTGATTTACAAAATGCATAAATCTCTTCAATTGTTTTTGCTGCACTGCCCTGTATCCGCAGCCTTCACAGTTGCCATGGGACTTTGAATCCATTTTGATTATCGTCATTGAACCCAGAAACTTTCCAACGCGTATTCCGTTGTGCAATTTTATTGGCAATCCTTACCGCAACTTTGGTGAAAACTTGGGCTGCGGATTCGAAGTCTTCGCGCGAACCCATCGTTTTAAATCCCGGGCCGCATCTTTTTCTGGATGAGTTTCTCGTCGAAAACAGTTCCAACGTATTGCGGCGCGTCAACCCACCCGTTCGCAATCCGGCCATCGCCAATCCGATTGTGACGGGTCGGGAGGATCAGAATTTTCAGCCGTATCTCAGCGTTATCCGCAACGACCAAACTAAGAAATTCCGAATCTGGTATGGTGCACGCACCGAAGATTCCAATCCGGTCCGTTCGCGTTTGGCATACATGGAATCAAGCGATGGAATTCATTGGCAACGGCCGCATCGCATCCTCGGCTTCCCCGCGCCGATTCAATTTGGCGTGAGTGTGATTGATGAAGGCGCCGCCTTTCCGATCCCGGCGCAGCGCTTTAAATACGGCTGTTACATGGATGGCGGATTAAAGATTGCCACGTCGCCCGACGGATTCGATTGGACTTTGCTGACAACGAATGTGGTCGTTAAACACAATCACGACATCAACGGAATTTTTCGCGACACGTTGCGCCATCGCTACGTCGCGACGCTTTCATTTTATTTGCCGGGAAAAGAGTGGAAGGGATGGCGTCGGATTACGAAGCAAAGCGAGAGCGCGGATTTATTACGTTGGAGCGAACCGTGGGCGGTGTTGACGCCTGACACGCGTGACGAAGGCGAAACACAATTCTACGCGATGGATGGATTTCTTGTACGCGGCGATCTCACCATCGGGATGGTGAAAGTATTGCGCGACGATTTGAAGTTCGACGCAGAGGGAATCGGTTACACCACGCTTGCCTGGACGCGCGATGGGAAAAATTGGACGCGCGACCGCGAAAAATTCCTGGATCGCAGCGCTGATAAAAATGAATGGGACCATTCTCACGCGTGGATCGACGAGCAGGTTCCGGTCGGCACGAATGTTTATCTCTATTACGCCGGTTACAAACGCGGCCACAAAGTGAACCGATTCGAGGAGCGGCAAATTGGCTTAGTCACGATGCTATTGGATCGTTACGTCGCGCGTGAAGCTGGCGAAAAATCAGGCATCCTGCGAACACCGCCTCTTATTTTACGAGGCGCGAGACTCTCCGTGAATGCCGATGCAAGACACGGTGAATTGAAAGTCCAGATTTGCGAGGCGAACGGCAAACCAATCAAGGGTTTCACTGCGAAGGACTTTAAGACCGTGACGACAGATCAGGTGGATGCGCCGTTGCGCTGGAAAAGGTCTCTCCAGGAATTGAACGGAAAACCCGTGCGACTCGAATTTCTGATGAGGAACGCGCGGCTCTTTGCTTTCGAATTGGAATAGAAATAAAGCAGGCAGCAGAGCGAGTCGGCAACGAATGTCCGTGCGGGGCGAAATTCAAAACTCGATGTCTTCGGGTCGAACCTCAAGGCATTCGTCCTGGTCCTCCCAAACGATGGTGGGATAGACCTCGAGAAATTTTGGGGCAAGGTCTTTTCCCGCGACCGCGAGCATTTTTTCCGCTTTCTTGGCGGCGGTTTCACAGGAGCGCTCGTAGTCGCTGACTGTTTTGCGCTGGCGATCTTCCCAATGTGCCACGGCGTGGACGGGCGCATAATCTTCCGCCCAGTTTTTGATTTCAACCTGTAGCGCGTCCGGAATTTCTTCGAACGGAATCGCTGTATAGGTGCAGTGCTGGCAAACCAAGCCGGATTCAAGGACATCGCGGGTGAGCAGGGGAAGGAGCGGCGCGCGGCAGCAGGCAGATTCAGGATAAGCAGCCGGCGCGTTGGCGAGCCGCTTGAGCCAGATTTGCCGGTCGTGCGCGAGTTGCGCGGCGAGACGATAGGCCCCGAGCAAAGGATGCGACATCCGCCATGCCCCACCTTCAAACTGGCTGAGCGTTTGCGCCATCCAACGCGCCAGCGTGTGGTCGTCAAAATTTTTGAAGACGAGGCTGTATTCCAGCCAAAGGCGATCCATCGGTGTCTCGGATGAGTCTGACATGTTATTGCCCGGTGACTTCGAGAACGAATTCGACCGGCTCAGATTTTCCAGCACCGACGGTGATCTCCTTTGTCTGCCGTCCAGCTTTGCGATGAACGGCTTCGATCAGATATTTTCCGTCCGGCACATTTTTGAGAATAAACTTCCCGTCTTTTCCCGACACCGCAAAAAACGGATGATCGACCACGCCAACATAAGTGAACATCCACGGGTGAACGTCACATTTGAAAGTCACGAAGATTTCGGGGTTATCAAAGCCGAAAACAAGCTCCTTGCTCTTGGGCATCTGCGCCTTGTTCGCTTCCTTGTTCCCGTCAGCTTTTGGTATGACATGAACGTTGTGCATCATCGGATCCGAATTCCGCACCAGTAATTTCTGCTTGGTTTGCAGGCCGACAACATAAGGCGTGTATTCGCAACCTGCTTGATCGAGCAAGACGGGTTCAACCGGCGGGTCAAAAGTTTTTCCGCTCAATCCGTCCTTGATGTAAACAAAAACATCCGCCAGCGCTCCGTTTTCGCCAATCACATAAAAACGCGTTTGCAAATTTCTTGGATGAAGCGGGCCGCAGTCCGAAGTCAGGGAAATATTTTTCTCAGGCGGCGGCGTGCCTTTTAAAATAATCTTTCCGGAAATGCCCGCCGGTAACGCCGGATTGCTCCCGGGACTCGAAAACGTGTTTGGGCCTGGCGCGTTGGTGGCGAGAAAAACAGTGGAAGGGGCGTTGGAGGAGTGGAGCAACGGCCGAGAAGTTTCGGCGTCGTGCTTTCCATTGCAGCCGGAACATGCGGTCAAGGCCAACCAGCCGATCGACGCCAAAAAAAAAGTTCCGTTCTCAAACATTCTCAGTCGCGTCATCCGTGGACTCTATTTCGCCGCCTGAAACTTTGCAATCTTGCGAGAAAGGTGGTGCATCCTTCTCGTTCCCTCGACTCTCTTGGTTATTTGTTTTATCAATTCGTTCATGCCGCAAAATTCTGCCCCGCTTGAAACGCCAGTCGCGAATTTGCGCGGCGTTGGACCCGAGCGGTTGGCGCAACTGGCACGCCTCGGACTCCAAACCGTCCGCGATTTGCTGCTGCATCGCCCGCGTCGCTACGAGGATCGCCGGCATTTCAAAGCGATCTCGGAATTGCAGTTGAATGAAGCGGCCACGACGCGGGGGAATATTGTCGCCGCAGGATTGAAGCGCTGGGCCAACGGAACGAAATCGGTTTTTGAAATTATTTTAGACGATGGCTCTGCGCGGTTGCATTGCCGCTGGTGGAATCTGCCCTTCATGCAGAATTATTTTCAGGTCGGTGATGATGTCCTTGTTTTCGGAAAACCGAATTCGCTTAAGCCGCGCACCATCGATCATCCGGAAACGGAAGTGATTGATGCGGGCGAGGAGATTTCCATTCATCTTAATCGCATCGTGCCGATTTATCCCTCGACGGAAGGTCTTCCGCAACGCTGGCTGCGTTCGCTCATCTCGCGAACGGTTGAAGAGTTTGTGGCGAAAATCGCGGAGCCACCGATTTCTCCCACGTCGTCGGGAACGAGGTCGGCCGATAGAGAGGAGGGGAGGACGGGTCACTCGGTGACCGCTGCAGTTTCCACATCAGCTGACGGCGCGCAAGTGAGCCCCGGATTCCTGCAACAATTGCCCGGTCGGGCGCACGCTATCGAATTGCTCCATGCACCGCAGGAAGTGGCGGACACCGAAATCGCTCGTCGGCGACTGGCCTTAGATGAATTGGTTGATCTGCAGATGGCCATCCGGATTCGACGGAAGCGCCTTGAGGCGAGTGCGCGGGGATTGCCCTGTTCTGGAAATAACAAATTCATTCGACAATTTCTGGCGAAACTAGGGTTTCAACTCACTGCCGCCCAGACCAAGGTCCTGAGGGAGATTCGTTCCGACATGGGTGGCACGCATCCGATGAGGCGGTTGCTCCAAGGCGACGTCGGTTCGGGTAAGACGGTCGTCGCCGCCTCCACTGCGTTGATGGCGCTTGAGAGTGGTTTCGACGTTGCGCTGATGGCTCCGACTGAGATTTTGGCGGAACAACATTACCGGAATTTTCAGAAATGGTTTCGGCCGCTCGGCCTGACGGTCGAACTTTTGACCGGAAGCATCAAAACGGTCGAGGGCCGAAAGCCGATCGCTAACGGTGGGAAATCTGGCGGGCCGACACTCGACGCTCGACGCTCGACTCTTTTCATCGGAACGCACGCGCTGATCGAGAAGTCGTTTTGTCCTGAGAACCTGGGTTTGGTGATTATCGACGAACAGCACAAGTTTGGCGTCGCGCAGCGCGAGAAGCTTTTGCGCAAAGGAGTTTATCCGCACTTGCTCGTGATGACGGCGACTCCCATTCCGCGGACGCTCGGACTGACGGTCTATGGTGACTTGGATATTTCGGTGATTGATCAGATGCCGTCCGGACGGGCGAAAATAAAAACCTTTGTTCGCA
The DNA here is from genome assembly GCA_039917795.1 of Verrucomicrobiota bacterium. Classification (GTDB taxonomy): domain Bacteria; phylum Verrucomicrobiota; class Verrucomicrobiia; order Limisphaerales; family CANJXF01; genus CANJXF01. The sequence goes on from JBDSIW010000103.1 coordinate 8,774, forward strand.
CCGAGGAAAAACTGCCAAAAGTCTGGGAATTTGTGCGCGAGAAAATTGCGGAAGGGCGCCAGGCTTTCGTGATTTATCCGCGTGTCGAGGAAGCGGATGAGAAAGCGGGCCTAAAAGCTGTGACGCGGGAATTTGAAAAATTGCAAAAAGACTTTGCACCTTATCGCGTCCAGCTCTTGCACGGGCGGCTGCGCTCAAAGGAGAAGGAATCGGCCATGGCCGAATTTCATTCCAATCGGACGCAAGTGTTAATCGCGACGTCGGTGGTGGAGGTCGGCATCGATGTGCCCAACGCAACGATCATGTTGATTGAAAATGCGGATCATTTTGGTTTGGCGCAGTTGCACCAGTTGCGCGGTCGCATTGGGCGAGGTTCGGAGGAATCTTTTTGCATCCTGATCGCTTCCGGCAAATCGGTTGAAGCCAGCCAACGGTTGCGCGTGCTGGAAGAAACGAGCGATGGGTTCCGGATCGCCGAGGAGGATCTGAAACTGCGCGGGCCCGGCGAGTTGATCGGCCAGCAGCAGAGTGGTTTGCCGCCGTTTCGTTTTGCGGATTTTCAGAAGGATCGGAACCGGGTCGAACGCGCGCGGGAAATTGTCAGGGAAAATTTTAAAATAAAATAAACAAACGAACTATTGCTTTTTTTCGAGCCGAGAGTTAATCATCGCACGCATGAAAAAACTACTTGGTTTGTTCGTTATCACATTGGTGAGCGCATCTGTGCTCGTGGGTTGCAAAAAGGCAGATGAAGCTCCGGCTATGCCTGATGCCCCGGCAACTAACGCAGTGCCAGCCACTCCGTGATTTAGCGCTTGCTTCGGCAAGCAGACATCAATTCTGTTGGGCGAATTTTTCGGAATTCGCCCGACAGTTTTCTTTGGATTCTTCCGGTAATTCCGCTCGGTGTTACATTATGGAATAACGTCATTCTTCGCGCTTGGTTTTTTAATTTCGTCGGTTAGGTTCGCACTATGAAAACATCATTCGTTACTTTGCTTTCGCTTTGCGGTCTTTTGATTTCCGGTTGTGGCCAAAAAAACGATGCTGCGGCATCAAAAAATTCAACTGACGGAAGCGTGGCAACCGCGCCGGTGGATTATCTTGCCGCTGCTGGCAAAGCCGAACAGTCGATGGAAAAAGCGATTGATACCGCCGCCATCGACAAAGCGTTGCAACTTTTTGCCGTTGAAGAAGGACGTATTCCGAATAGTCTGGAGGAACTCGTCGAGAAAAAATATCTCAAGAAACTTCCGACCCCGCCATTCGGCAGCAAACTTCAATACGACAAGGACGCTGGAAAAGTCACCGTCGTAAAAGAGTGAGAAGCTGATTCGGGACAGATTGAATTCCCGCGATTTATTTTCTGTTAAAATTGCTTCACAAGCGACCTCACCTTTTTTATCTTTTTTCATGGTTGAGCAAATTATCATCTTAGATTTCGGTTCCCAATACACTCAGGTCATCGCCAGACGCATTCGCGAGTGCAACGTCTATTCGACGATTCTCCGCTACGACACACCCGCCAAAGAAATCGCCAAACTGAATCCGAAAGGAATTATTTTGTCTGTCGGTCCGTCCAGCGTTTACGCGCCGGATGCGCCGATGCCTGACAAAGCGATTTTCAAACTCGGCGTGCCGATGCTCGGAATTTGTTACGGACTGCAACTGCTCGCGCAATTTCTCGGTGGCAAAGTTGAGAAAGGTCAGAAGCGCGAATACGGCAAAGGAACTTTGACGGTCAAAGATAGCAAA
>JBDSIW010000104.1:0-2715 GCA_039917795.1 Verrucomicrobiota bacterium
GGTCGTCCTTGAGCGTGGCGTCCGTGGCGAGACCCAGGTAGCCCTGCAATGCCCAAAGTGTTCGGCTCAACTCGGGGATGTCCACTGGACCGATATCCATTTGGGCAAAGCGAATAGGGGCAACGTCGTCTTTCGTTTGCTTCACCAATTCCAGTTTTTTGGTTTGATCTTCCGTCAGAAACTCGCTGATCGGATCGACATTCGCGACGGTTGGGAGCTTCTTAACTTTTTCTTTCAGTTCAGCAAGTTCCTGCAGATTAGTGGCAACGATGGCTCCAAATAAAACGGATTTCCCGGCGTTCTCGATCAGCTTGTGTTCAAAAACCACCGCCGGAAGTCCTTTGCTCTGCATGTTGAGTAAATTGTAATCGAAATAAGCCCGGCGCGCCGCCGCCGCCCCGAGCACGGTGAGAGCCAGCACCACTCCAACCACCATTCCGGGACGGCGCAGCAAGAAACTTTCAATACGCGCCCGATTATCCCGGCCTGTTTCCTTCTTCGCGCCCGCCACACCATCAATTTCATTTTGCTTTCCGCGAAGCAGCAGGGCCGGGAGCATCGTCATCATTGGCACGAGGCAAAGCAGCATACCCCCACCGCAAATGATGCCCATCTCCTGGATGCCTTTGAAGTTCGTCAGCGCCATCGCGAAAAATGCGCCCGCCGTCGTAAACGCCCCGGTAAAAATCCCCATGCCGGTATTCACGATAGCTTTTTCCACCGCCACCCGCTGACTTTGGCCGTTGCGCAATTCTTCCTCGTATCGGGTAATCAAATGAACGCCAAAATCGATCGCCAGCCCAATCAGGATCGGCACAAACGTAATCGTCAAAATGTTCAGGTGACCCACCGTCAGCGTCGTGAAAAACATCGTGTAACCCAATCCGATAATCAGGCAAAAGGTCGCCTTCAGCGGTCGCCCCGTCTGGTTGTATCCAAAAATAAAAATCGCCGCGCACAACACCAGCGAGACAATGCTCGCCACCGTCGAATCAAATTGCGATTGCGCCATTTCATCGAACTCCAACACCGGCTCGCCCGTCAGCCCCACATTCAATCCCGGCACTTCCGCCTGTGTTTGCTGCACCAACTCGCGCAACCTTTCCACCGCTCGCTGCCCGAGATCGGAATTCACCGCACGGGTCGTCACCAGGTAAATCCGCCCTTGCGCGTAAGTGATATACATCTCCCGCTCCGCCTCGTTGCCGGCGCCAAAGAGCGCGTTGATCCCGGGCGATGGCGCGGTCCCCGGCCGCCGCAACCCTTGCGTCCCCTGCACCACAATTCGCTCCAGCGCGGGCAGCGCTTTCACCATCGATTCGTTCTCAGGATTTTGTTCCTGTTGCGCAGTGCGGAACTGGCGGTTGACCAGGCGAAAGAGCGACAGCAGATTCGTCGCCTGCGTGAATTGATCAATGAACGGGCGAAATTCCCGGAGCGTCTGGCGCAACTCCGCCAAATCCTTTTCCGGCACGAAAAGCAGCGCCTTCGGCCCGAGCATCTTTAAATCCCCCTTGTAAAAAACGTCCGAAAAAATATTCGTTTCCGCCTCCAACTTCGCCCCCAACCGCTCGACAAATTGGCGGTTCTTCTCCATCATTTCGCTCTCGACCACCACCACCAAGTCATCCTGCGTGGGGAATTCCTTTTTGAACTTCAGGAAATTCCGGTGATATTTTTTGTCGGACCCGACCAAGTCGTCGCGGCTGGTGTCGAATTGCAATTTCTCGACCGTGTAAAACACCCCGATCAGGAAAATCAAAATCTGGGGATAAACAAACCAGCGCGGGCGCGAGTAAATGGCGTGCGCCAGTTTGCGCAAAAAACGCACTGCTAAAGATTCAGAAGATTTGGCCATTTATTTCCGACGCGAAACTTTCCCATGCGAAATGTGGAGAGCGAAACGTGCCCCCTTTCCGGGTTTCCGCATTTCGAAATCCGAGCCCCAAGTTCCGTGGGAAAATTGAACCACAAATTTTTGGAGAGCAAGAACCACCTTCGGCAGCAAATCAAATTTAGCGCGTGCCGCTCAAACGCACCGTGCGGGCGAACCCTCGACACGTAGATCGCCCATCGGGTATTCGCCCGCGACCCCTCGATCCGTGCCCAATTTCGCGCCTCCGCAGTGAGTTTTTTTTTATTTCTTTCACCGCCAAGACGCGGAGGCGCGGACAAAAGACCGAAGCACTGCTCACCCTCGACTATCGCTTTACCCTTGCCGAAAGCTGCTCAGTGTTCCCCTCCGCTTTTGCGTTATTCCGAACTGCCCGACGAGGGCCACAATTCAACTTCACAGTTGGCTTTGGAAAATTTCGCGATCATGCTCTCCGCCGCTGCCCGGACCGGCAGATAAATTATGCGAACCAGCAAAGGAATCACCAGTGGCAAAGCATTCGTCATTTGTTTGATCGCGCTCCTCACTGTATTTGCCATTTTATTCCACAAGAGTTTTGATCCCAGCCAGGTGCTCTTCGCCAACGACGCCCCGCTCGGCGCAATCAAGGCGACGATGAATACGCTGCCCGGAACCTTTACGGGCAACTGGCAGGATTTGAACTGGATCGGCGGCGAATCCCCGAGCGCGGCGCCGAATATCTCCGCCGTTCTCGGCACCATTTTTCCGCAGGAAATCTTCATGAAAATTTACGCCCCTTTGGCGTTGCTGTTGTTCGGCTTGAGCGCGTGGCTCTTCTTCCGGGAACTGGGATTTCGCCC
>JBDSIW010000105.1:0-3282 GCA_039917795.1 Verrucomicrobiota bacterium
GAAATAAGGAGAGCCGTTCACCATGATCATATTTCGGATCGCGCCTGCACCTCCAGGTGAAATCTGAACTGGCGCAGAATTGGTTCCCAGGTATTGGATGCCGCCCGCTTGTCCGCCGGACCAGAAATTGCCAAGGCCGTCAGAGGCTGCTCCGCGAAAAGTACTGCCGCCCGTCGTCGTCCGCACACCAAGCTGGAAATCTCCAGAACTGCTGACGGTCCCGACCGCCCGGGGAGAACCGGAGACTTCAAGGTTCATGGCCCCTATATTCGTATTGTAACCGGCGACCACGATCGACCGTTTATCGGTAGTCAAATCAATCATCCCGGTGAATTGCGAAAGTCCGCCAATGATCGAGTCGGGTCCCGAGAGCGGAATGGCCACTTGAAATGTATTGGTTCGTCTGGATAACGAAAAATTGTTCAGGAACATTGGCGTTCCCGTGTTGGCAATCGCTCGGGAACCATCGCCTACCTGCATCAAAACGAGGTCGCCCGGTACGAACTGAGGCGAGCCGACCTTGATTGTCTTGGAAGCAATCGCGCCAAACCACTCCACGCTGTCCTGCACCATGCCCCAGGAAAAATTGTAAACGCCTTCGGATGCCGGCGCGGTGAACGTGGTACTGAAGGCCGCAATTTCTCCGGGATTGATCGGGCTGGAAGGCAGGGGAATTCGCCCAAGGCCCCAGCGCGAATTGTCGCGCGGAATCTCGGAGCCCAAGTTGTACAGTCCCTCGGTCGTCCAAGCCGTCGCGCCCGTATTCGTCATCGTTATTGTCGCAGTGAACGTCGCGCCAGGAGCAACCGAGGCCGGAGCGTCAATACTGAGGACTGCCGCCGCATTTTGGGCCGCAGCGGATTTCGCGAGCATCAAGCCGATACATAAGAGAAGGATCTTTTTCATGGTGAATAGAATTTTATTATTTGTCTCAAGGAGCAGAAAATTTACGCTCAAGCTGCAATTTTACGGAATAGGAGAAGACATGGGCTCCGGATAGAATGCGTGCAAATTTTTCATATCGATAAAGCGGCGGGAACACGAATAGTTAAACGTATAACTTAACGGAGTTCAAGTGGATTTTAACCACTGGGTTCGGATCATTAATCTGTCGGCCATTCTTGACAGCCATTTCCGCCAAAAGTTAGGATTGAGCCATGTTCCAAAAGAGAAGCCCACACACTGCGGCAAACTCTTCGCCCTTCGCTGGCGAGGGATTCACCTTGATCGAATTGCTCGTCGTCATTGCCATCATTGCAATTCTGGCGGCGCTGCTTTTGCCCGCACTCTCAAAAGCAAAAGTCCGCGCGCAAAGCGTGCAATGCATCTCCCAACTCCGCCAATGCAACGTCGCGATGCAGCTCTATTTGCACGACAACAACGACCGTTTCTTTTGGGGCGATCCGCGCTCACCCGAGATTTCCACCGACGGAATGGAGTGGTTCGTCTGGGCGGGCCGCACAAACAACAACCTCCTGACCAGCCAGGGAAATATTTTCAACCGGATTGATCGCCCGCTAAATTCCTACGCGCTGAATCAAAAAGCGGTCACGTGCCCGCTCGACCAGGGCCGTAGCGATACGATGGGCAACCGGCTCAGCGAATGGGTTGGCAATTCCTACCTTTTTAACTGCGCGGGACTCCCTCCGTTTGCGGTCGGTGGACTTGACGGGCAACGCTCCACCAGTGTGCTGGTTCCTTCACGCACCGTTCTCTTCGCGGATAACATTTTGGTATTTCCGACGGACCCGAAAGGCTGGCATCGCGAGCGTCCTTCGGGAAACGTCATGCTCGTGGATGGGCATACGGAGTTTTACACGGCTTTGGCGGTGACGAACCTTGTCTGGTAAGCAGAATCCTTGGCACTTCTCACATTTCTGAACAACAAAATCGTGGAGAGAGCGATTCCGCCAAAACTTGAAATTCGATTTGCATCGTTTCTTACCCACTCGGGGCGATTACGTTTCTTGAAAACTCATTGAACTTGAAAACAAATTGCGCACTTGGAAATTAGCTTGCAACTTCTGCTGTTTCATTTTTTGATCGACTTAATCAGTAAACCGTCTCCTCAATTTGTTGATTTCTCTTCCAGTTTTCTCCATCCATGAAAAATTACTGGCTCATATTTTTGCTCTGTGTTGGAATCCAGGGCGCTGCCGAAGCAAAGCCGACAAATAGCGTGGCTCGAATCTGGGACGAGCGCGCTCTGGCCGCCATTCGGGCTGATACACCTCATCCGCCAGCGCAGGCGCGAAATCTTTTCAGCCTCTCAGTCTGCATGTATGACGCTTGGGCGGCCTACGACACCAATGGAGCGGTGGGATACGTATACCGAGGCAAGCACACTGCCGCCAATTTGTTGGCTGCTCGCAATGAAGCCATCAGTTTTGCTGCCTATCGTCTTCTTAAAGAGCGCCACTTTTATTCCAAGACTTTTAGCAACACCCTCGTGTTGGACAATCTTCAGATGACGGCGCTGGGCTACGACACAAACAATTTTTCTCTCGACACATCGACTCCTGCGGGCGTCGGCAATTCCGTCTATGCTGCCGTTTCCGCCTGGTTCATCGGCGACGGCGCGCGGCAAACCAACGGGACGCAGGCAATCCCTTACCCGGATTATCCGCCCAATCAAGGAGGCTATGCCTACATTAACCCGTCGCTGGCCACTTCATTGCCTGGTATTACCGATGGCCAGGACCCCCCACGCACCGTGGTAAATATAAATCGTTGGCAGCGATTGCGGATCGTCAACGGAGTCGATCAAAACGGATTTCCAACCGGGCCGATTCAGAATTATCTCGGGGCACAATGGCTTGGCGTGAGACCGTTCGCGCTGACGCGCACCAATTCAACTTTACCTTGGATTGATCTTGCTGGTCCGCCTCCGCAACTTGGTGGCGCGGGTGATGCAGAATTCAAATCCAGTGTCGTGGAAATGATTCGCAAGAGCAGCCTGCTGACTCCAGACGACGGTGCGGTCATCGATATTTCTCCAGCTGCTTTTGGAAACAACACGCTTGGCGACAATGACGGCACCGGTCACCTCGTTAACCCCGTCACCGGACTTCCGTACCTGCCCAATTTGGCCAAGCGCGGGGACTTCGCCCGCGTGCTGGCTGAGTTCTGGGCTGACGGCCCAATTTCCGAAACTCCGCCGGGTCACTGGAATGTGATCGCCAACTCTGTCAGCGACAATACGAACTTCGTCAAACAGATCGGCGGGACCGGGCCGGTGTTGGACAATTTGGAGTGGGATGTGAAGCTGTATTTCGCACTCAA
>JBDSIW010000106.1:0-11009 GCA_039917795.1 Verrucomicrobiota bacterium
TATTGGTCGATGATAAGCAGCTTTGCGATTCGAAAATCGGAAAGCAGACTCCGATGCTCCGCGAGCGCGTCCTGAAAAGTCAAAGGACGGCAATCAATGCTTACACCGAGAACCTGCCGCTCAGCCGCTTTCAAAGCTGTTTTTAGCCGGTCAATTTTTTCCGCATTCTCGTCAAAAAGATGGACGACGATCTGAACCTTGTCCCAGCCAGCCATTCCCTTTTCGTGATAAGCACGGAGTTGTTTGAGAATTCTCAGAGGCGAACCATGAACACCGTCGTCATCAGTGCCGGGGCCGCAGAAGAAATCAAAGATATGCACCTCCTTGAACTTCGGCTCTGGCTGCGAAAGGAAAACCGGAATCCACTCCTGAGTATAAAGTTCGAAAATCCGAAGCTTGGCCAATGTCCCGGCATCGTAAGGTTTTTCGTGAAAATCCCGGTTTCCCATGACGATTAACTTTTCCCAATTGCGGCCAGAAGTTCTGCTCTTTGTTCCAGATTCGCCACCGCATTTCGAGGTATGACTGGAAACTCATCGTATGTTTTTCCATCCAAAGTGCGGCCCGTCTCAGATTTGCGTACTCCACCCCATTGCTTGAAGAAAAATGGAATGCGATGCCTATGACATTCGACATGAACGTTGCGCACCCAAGAGGCTTCAATAGGTCTGGCTTTAGGCCCGCTCTCGCCCCCGACAATCACCCAATGAATGCCGCGCAAATCCATTTTGCCGACGTCTTCCAAAAGCGGTTCAACCGAAAGAAAAGCCACCTTCGGTTTTGCGTTTCGCAATTGCTCGATTCGCGGCAAACCGTGCTTTCGATTTTCCACGCTAACGCCCCACCAGATGTGCGCGGCATTGGCGGACTTGCGAAGTTTTCCCTGCAGCAACGCCGCCATGCGCCCGGCGCGTTTGGTAAGAATCTGATAAGTGTGCCAATTGGCGGCCAGCATGACCCGGCAGACTTTCTCGATGTATTCGTCCGACACGTCTTCATGAAAAAGGTCGCTCATCGAATTGACGAAAATCTTCTTCGGTTTGGACCAGCGGATCGGGTCCGCTAACTTTTCCGGCACTAACCGCAGATCAAAACCAAACTCGAACGGATGTCCCGGCACGCCACGAAACCGCTCTGCAAAAGTTTCCGCATAGCAATGAGTGCAACCGGGACTAATTTTGGTGCAACCTCGAACGGGATTCCACGTTGCGTCTGTCCATTCAATTTTTGAATTATCACTCATGTGCTAATCTTTCTTACATGCAGTTTCACATGCTTGATAGGACAAAAACAGTCCAACCAATTTGAATTTCAAAGCTGTTAGCCGGAACAAACCCGTGAATCATTCAAAGGCGCGTTTGGGACAGGGAACTTGTTTCACGTCGCGAACAGCCCGGCGGCCCAGATCTGGGAGAGAGCTTCGCAAAAATCCGTTGTTATTCTCCATTTGTTCGGCGATTTAGGGGCCATGAAACAATTTGCCAAAATTCTTCGGCTGGATTTTCTCCCGGGCAGCGCCAATTGCGGATTGCTCGCGCTTCGTCTTTGGGTCGGACTTTCCATGTTGCTTTTGCATGGCTGGACCAAAATCACTGGCTTCAACGAGATGTCAGGAAAATTTCTCGATCTGCTCGGCATCGGTTAAACCGCCAGCCTCAGTCTGGCAATTTTCGCGGAAGCAATCTGCTCGCTGTTATTGATTCTCGGTTTGTTCACCCGTTTCGTCGCGCTCACTTTGGTAATCAACATGACCGTCGCCTTTACCATGGCGCACAAAGGAGTTTTGAAAGGCGCGCACAGCGGCGAGTTGGCTTTCATTTATCTGGCAACCTACGTGACGCTGTTTCTCGCGGGCGGAGGAAAATTTTCCCTTGATGCCAAAATGGGCGGCAAAGTTTAAGCGAACTCGCGCGGATTTGATTAAAGCTGTTGCCGAAACAAACTGGTGAACCATTCGAAGCCACGCTTGTACCAAGGCACTTGTTTTACGTCAGCGAGCGTTATGGGCTTGGATTGCGCTTTGTCGTGCTCGAAGTCCGCGATCATGCGCGCGGTGAACGGCGCATCAATCACGTTCATGTTGGACTCGTCGTTGATGTCGAAGGAACGCGCATCGAAATTCACCGAGCCACAACTCACGAACGCGTCGTCCACGATCAGGATTTTGCAGTGCAACATCGCGGGGTGGTATTCGTAAATTTTCACACCGGCGCGCAGGAGTTCCGGCCAGAGGGTTTTCGAGGCGCTTTTGACCAGACCGGAATCGGTTGCGCCCGCGGTAATGACTTCAATCTCGACGCCGCGCTCGCGTACTTTCAACAACGCTTCCATCGCAAGTTCGTCCGGAACCAGATAAGCGTGTTCCAGGTGGATGTGTTTCCGCGCCGCCCCGATCGCGCTTAGATAAACGATGCGCGCGGTCTCCCCGCCGTCCTGCCTTCCGCTGGCGAAATTCTGCGCCAGCGCTCCGCCGTGGGAAGTGAGGGTGGGATAAAATTTTTCTCCAGTGAGCATTTCGCCCTGGGTCTTCAACCAGTTCGCGCTAAAGATGCCCTGAATTTGAGCCACGCTCGGGCCTTCCACGCGAAAGTGCGAGTCGCGCCAGACTTCCTTGGTTTCAGCGTTGCCGAGCCAGGCGTCCGCGATACACGCGCCGCCGGTAAATCCCACCCGGCCATCGACGATCATGAGCTTGCGGTGATCTCGGTAATTCACGCGATGCGGCAGATACAAACGCGGTTTGTTGTAGCGAAAATATTTCACGCCTCCATCGCGAAGGCGCTGTTCGTCTTCGTCCTTCAATTTGAGCGTGCCGAGTCCGTCAGCGAGGCATCGCACCTCGACTCCGGCGCGCGCGCGTTCGGTCAGCGCTTCAATGAAAGCGTCGCTCATGCGCCCGGATTTCCAGATATAGCTTTCGAGATTGATCGAGTTGGTTGCGGTGCGAATGGCCGCAATCATGGCGGGCAAAATCTGGTCGCCATTGAGGAGCGGTTCGATTTTGTTGCCGGGGAGAAAACCAGTGCGCAACTGGCCCGCGAGCGAATCATAAAAGACCGGATCGGTCACGCTTCCGCTGTCCGCGATTGGGTGCTTGAGTTGTAGCGACGGCCCATGGCAGCCCGACACAACCACGACCGCAAGGCACGGAATGAGCCGCAAACGTAATTTCATAAGGGGCATTCTACGAGAGGGGGATTTTCGACGGCCATCAGCGGGAAGCTGATTCTGTGGAAGCGAAGGAAATGCTTTCTCGCGCCTAAAAATCACCGGGATTCCGTTTCTTGCCGATGTGTTATGGTTCTGCGGATGAAAGAGAAACTTTCGAAACAAACCGGGCCGGAGCCCGCGGGTGTCCGGCAGGAATTGCAGAAGTTGCGTGACGCACTGCTTCATTTACACAAAGTTTTGATCGACTCTGAGCGCGTCGGTTACGAAAAAACCGTGGGAGCAATTCAGTCGCCCAACCATTTTTTCCAACTGCTCACCAATGATCCGTGGTTTGCCTGGCTCGGGCCCATTTCGCAATTGATCGTGGCCATGGACGAAACGTTGGACGACAAGGAGCCGTTGACCAGTGCGGCCGCTGACGGCCTGGTGAATCAAACCTCGCTCCTGTTGATTCCCTCGGAGGAGGGCCAGGCTTTCGGCCGGCATTATTTCGAGGCGTTGCAGCGCGATCCGGACGTGGTTCTCGCGCACGCCGAAGCCACAAAGTTTCGAAAGTCCAGAAAAGGGTCGGTTGAATCAGAGGAGAGATGACGCCTCCTTCAGCGAGTATCGCGGGGTAAGCGGTAGAGAACGTTTCTGAAAAACAAGGCGCGCTTTAATCACCCGGAGAAACTTTCGACGAGTTTCAAAATCGCTACCGTGTTCAGCTTCGCTTTCGGAGCGAAGCTGCTGATCTCGATGTATTCCGGCACCTTGGTTCCGTCGGCGCTGCGCTCGGAACAATGATCGTTGTCACCCCAGGGGCCGAGCCCATCGAGTGTTGGCACGGCGTCCCAAATCAAATTTCCATCGCTCAACCCTCCGCGCTCCTGGAGGTTCACAGGGATTTTCAATTCGTCACCCGCCTGCTTCCAAAACTGGTAAAGACGGTCGGTGGTCTGGTTGCGCGGCCAGGGAGAACTCTCGGAGAGAATTTCGATTTTTACTTCGCAACGGAATCCGTCCGCCGGGCTGGAAACCTCACCGGGTCCAGCGAGCGCGAGCAACGCGGATTTACCATGCGCATAAGCTTCGGTGGTGAAGGCGCGAAATTCCCCTTCCGCCATCGCTTCGTGCGGGACGCGGTTCAGCACCGTCCCACCGGAAACGGTGCCGACGTTGAAGGTGAGTTCGCGCGCATAATCGGTCAGCGCCGCAATGCGCGGAAGGATTTGTCCAAGCTGCACGATCGCGTTTGCGCCTTGCGGATGTTTGCCGCCCGCGTGCGCGCCGCGCCCATTCACTGTGACGCGCCACGACGCGCGACCTTTCCGGGCCACGACCATCAAGCTCTCGCTGCCGAGGCGCCCTTCAGCTTCGAAGACCAGCGCGGCCAAAGTTTGCGCGTCGAATCGGCTGCGGCACAGCAGGCCGAAATCGGGCGAAAACATTTCCTCCGCTGAATTGAGAAAAATTTTCCAGGTGATGGCTTCAAAAACTTCCGAGGCTTGCGAGCGCAAAGCGTGCAAAACCAGCCAGATCATTGCGGTGCCGCCTTTGATGTCCTGCGTGCCGGGGCCGTAAATGCGGTCGCCTTCCACGCGCCATTTGAAATCGTTTCGCGCCTCTTCCTCGGGCGGGAAGACGGTGTCGAGATGGGAAACCAAAGCGAGGTTGCGCGACGATTTGCCGGGCCGGGTGAGCACGAGGTGATTGCCATATTGCGGATTGGTCGGCGGAATCGATTCCATCGTGAAGCCCAGTTGTGCGAATTGTTCCGCCGTGAGTTGCGCGACACGATTGACGCCTTCGGGATTCAGCGTCCAACTGTTGATCCCAACCATCTGGCGGAGGAATTCCAAGGTAGCGGGCATCTGCGTCCCCAGGAATTTTTCCAACGAATCGACATTTAACATCGATAGGAAGGTGGAGAAATCCTGCGCTCGGGTCAACGCGGCAACGCGGCGAGAAACCCAAAGGCAATTATTCTCCTGGTTGTCTCCCGAAGCACGAGTTGGTAATTCTTTTCCGATGACATCAGCGGAAGCTCAATCGCGCCACGCCCAACTGGTCGCGCAAATTCGCCAGCAAGATAACGCTTATTACGTCGAAGGGCGGCAGATCATCACCGACTACGAGTATGACCAGCTTTTCCAGGAGCTGGTGCGATTGGAGAAGGAATTTTCTGAACTGGTCACGCCCGAATCCCCAAGCCAGCGCGTCGGTGGCGCTCCGGCAGAGGGGTTCAAACGCGTCCCGCATCTTCGTCCGATGTTGTCGCTGGAAAAAATCGAGGCGTCGGAGAAGCCCGACCAACTGGACGAGCCCGATCGCGAGGTGCGGAGCCGTCGGCAGGACGAGCAAACCGTGGAAAAGTTCAAGAGTTTTGATGCCGGAATTTGCCGGTTGGTCGGGAAGAAACAGATCGAATATGTGATGGAGCCAAAAGTCGATGGCGTTTCCATCAGTGTTCATTACCGTCACGGCAAGCTGGAGTTGGGAGTCACGCGCGGCGACGGAGAAACCGGGGACGACATCACCACGAACATCAAGACCATTCGCGGAATTCCTCTCCAGCTCAACACGAAGAATCCGCCCGCGCTGCTGGAAGTCCGGGGAGAAGCATACATCGCCACGCGCGCTTTCGAAAAACTCAATGCCCAGTTCATCGCCAGCGGTGACGAAGCTTTTCCCAACGCGCGCAACGCCACGGCTGGGACATTGAAGCAACTTGATTCGAGGCTCGTCGCGCAACGCCCGATCAGCGCGGTCTTCTACGCTATTGGCGCGAGCGAAGGACTTCGCTTCGAGAAACACTCCGAACTTTTGGCGGCGCTGAAAGGATTTGGGCTCCCCACGCAGGCGGTTTGGTGGGTTTGCCATGACGTCAGCGAGGCGCTTCGAATTTACGCGGATGAAGTCGTCTGTCATTACGATGAAACGCGCGACCTTCGTACCCGAGTTCCCTACGAAATCGACGGAATCGTCTTGAAGGTCAATGACGCGGCCGACGCAAAACTGGTTCCGGCCAAGACGCGCGCCCCCGGCGATGCGGTGGTCCACAAACCGGTTCCGTGGATCACGCCCGCAGAGACTTTGCTCAAAGGAATTACGATTCAAGTGGGCCGCACCGGTGTGCTCACGCCGGTGGCCGAACTGGAACCTGTCTTCGTGCAAGGCTCGACCGTTTCACGCGCGACGCTCCACAACGAAGACGAGATTCGCCGCAAAGACATCCGGATCGGCGACACCGTGGTCATTCGCAAAGCCGGCATGGTTATCCCGGAAGTTTTGGAGGTGTTGAAAACGAAGCGTCCGAAGGATTCGGAGCCGTTCGATTTACTTAAACACACCGGCGGCAAGTGTCCGGCTTGTGGTGGACCGATTGCCAAAGAAAAAGTTTCGGCGGGTGACAAGGACGCCGTCGCGTGGCGGTGCCAGAACATCGCGGGTTGCCCAGCCCAACTCACCAGGCGCGTCGAGTATTTCGCGCAGCGCAAAGCCCTCGATATCGACTCACTCGGCGGGATCGTGGCAGAGAAACTCGTCGAGCGCGGTCTGGTCAAAGACCCACTTGACCTCTTCGATTTGAAACTCGAACCACTGGCCAAGCTGAACCTTGGGACGGAAGAGGATCCCCGCGTGTTCGGAGAAAAGAACGCCGCGAAAGTTTTGCAAGCATTGGAGCGAGCCCGGACTGCGCCGCTGTCGCGCTGGATTCACGCGCTGGCGATCTCCGACATCGGGGAGCAAACCGCGCTCGATCTCGCGGGCTACTTTCCCGATCTGCCGACCCTGGCCGCGTCAAGCTTGTTGAGAGACACGGCTGAGCTGGGCGATCTGAGATTGATCTTTGATGCCAACAAAGTGGGCAAGAAAGAGGAAACACTTTCCGAAATTGAAAGGATTGCGCGCAAAGGCAGGCAAGACGACGCCAAACAACAGGGCAAGCCGATCGGCGTGCGTCTGGTGGAAGCGGGATTCGCCCGCCCGGGCGCGCAGGCGTGGCAGGCCAGAACATTGATCGGGCCGGTCTCGGCCAAGGCCATCGTTGACTGGGCAGCGAGCTATTACGGGCAGCGAATTTTGCGCAGGATGCGCGATCTCGAAATCAAACCATTGGGGAAGCCGGCGTTGCCCGCGAACGAAAAGAAAAATGAATCGGACATGCTGGCGGGAAAAACGTTTGTCTTAACCGGGACGCTGCCGACGATGTCGCGCGACGAAGCTTCCGAGGCCGTTCGCCAAGCGGGCGGAAAAGTGACGGGCTCGGTCAGCAAAAACACAGATTTTCTCCTCGCTGGAGAGGAGGCCGGTTCGAAACTCGACAGGGCAAAAGAACTGGGCGTGAAAATTCTTAACGAAGAACAGTTTCTCGCGTTTCTCGATCAGCCGAAATCCAAATCGTCGGCTGAAAAAAGCCTCTTCCCCTGATTCGCCGACCGCTTTTTTAACAACTATCCCTCGACTTTTTCGTCGACCGGTTTTAAGGTCAACGGTGGAAAATTCCTCCACGTTACCCATATCAATCCTATGAAACAAAGAACTAGAACCGTTTTAGGCGCGATCATTGCAGTTTCCATCGCGGCTACCACGGCAATGAAAACCTCCGCCAACGTCTATCCCACAAACATCAAGATCAACGGGAACATCACCAACGCTGTCAACACGCCTCAAGGCTCAGCGGTGACGATCAGTTACATCCTCAATGAAGCCGCGACCGTCGGCGTTACGCTGAGTATCCTCTCTGGGGAAAACCTGGTGCGCAGCATCTCCATTCCCTCGGGCATCGGAACGAGCAAAGGAACCAATTCGGTGGTCTGGGATGGAAAAGCCACCGGTGGATCCAACGTGTCGGTTGGGACGTATTCGGTGAAAGTGTCTGCCGCTGCCACGGGCTACACGGATTGGACGCAGATCAGCGACGACAATTTTACGAACAGTTATGCTTTTCGCCCGCGATCCATTGCGGTGAATCGCAACACCAACAGCCCGTATTACGGCCGGATCCTGATTGGCAACACCACACCGACGGGCGACACGAACTTGGTCGGCCACGCGCAAGGCATTATTAAATGCAACGCCGATGGAAGTTACGCCGAGGAAGGGGCATTCAGTCGCGCGGGCTATCCGTGGATCGATGACGGCGGGGACAGTCCCATCCAAATGAAAATCAAGGAAGATGATCGCGCCTATTTTAACGATTGGGTCGGGAAAGGAACCGTTGTCGCTATTGATATGCAAGCCACGACCAATCAAATCGTGATTGATCCGACGGGCTACAGCCAAAATCCTTATGTGCTCACGACGACTTCCTACAATTGGTTCAATTTTGAAATTTGGAATGCCGGCACGACCAACGCACGGATATTTCTTTGCGACAATGGTTTTCCGAGCGCCGGCATTTGGTGGTGGAACATGACAAATGGCGCGGCTGATCCGAGTGATATGGCGGGCACTCAAGCGGTTTCGACGGGCGGTGATTTATCGCTACGGGCGGACGGAGTCCTGATTGACGCCAACACGAATGTGTATGTCTTTCAAAACCGCGGCAACGTGGGCGACGCCAACATGAGAGCCGCCATGTTTCCGGCCTGGGACGGGCAAACCACCCTTTCGACGGGCGCTCAGTGGATCGTGGGCGGCGGAGACAATAATTTCCGCAACCTCTATGCTTTCGCGCTGGACTCCATGGACCACCCGAAAATGCTGGCCTACGCGATGTCTGCTGCGGGGACGGCCGCGCCAGACGGTGCCGTAGCCGGTGGGATCCGAATCCTCAATGCGACCAATGGGCAAACCATTGTAACGAACTTAACTTTCAACACGTATTATCGATCCGTTAACTGGGATAATGCGGGCAATCTTTACGCGGGCAGCCAGACCCTTTCCCGATGGCGCGTGTTCTCCCCGCCCGGGACAAATGAAGCGACCACGGTTGCGTTGGCGACAGTGAATGTTTCAGCGGCGACCACTTCGCTCAAGCTTGGAAACGTGACTGTTTCCGGCGGCAACGTGACCATCCAGTTCTCCAGCGATGTTGCGGATATAGCGGGCTCGTTCACGGTACAAAGATCGTTGACCGTGGATGGAACCTACGCAGACGTGGCCGCCGCCATTACGCAAACGGGGCCAGGCGCGTTTGAAGCGGTGATTCCGACCAGCGGTTCGCTCGGCTTTTACCGCATCCGGAAATAAATTCGCATTCAGGCGGAGCGTCGAGTGGATGCTCCGCCTTTGCACCCCATAAAATCATGAGAGCCTCACCTGCAAAAATCTCCCGCCCGCTTGGAAATGCCTTCACGCTAATCGAGCTGCTAGTGGTGATCGCGATCATCGCGATCCTGGCGGGCCTCCTTTTGCCCGCGCTCTCGAAAGCCAAACAGAAAGCGGAATCGATCAAGTGCGTAAGCAACCTCAAACAGCTTCAGCTTGGCTGGGAAATGTATAAGAACGACAACAACGATAAATTTCTTCCCAATGCCCCGGCGGGAGGAACTCCTGGGCAGACGTGGTGCGGCGGTGCCTCCGAGGATTGGGTTCTGGCGGCGCCTAATACCAACACCGCTTATTATCTCACGAACCTGATGGCGCCCTACATGGCTGGCCAAATCAAAGTTTACAAATGTCCCGGCGATAAAATTCCTTCCTTCAATGGGGATCGCATCCGCAGTTATTCCATGAATGGCCAAGTGGGCAATCTGGTGTTGGCCGCCGATGGCACCCGCACCTACGTTCAGTACGGCATTGGTTGGGAAAGTTATAATAAGTCCGGCGATGTCCGCGGAAATGTGCCGGCCAATA
Organism: Verrucomicrobiota bacterium; assembly: GCA_039917795.1. Classification (GTDB taxonomy): domain Bacteria; phylum Verrucomicrobiota; class Verrucomicrobiia; order Limisphaerales; family CANJXF01; genus CANJXF01. The sequence goes on from JBDSIW010000106.1 coordinate 9,955, forward strand.
ATCTCTCCGTTTTTGTCGAGGAAAGCATGCTTTCGCTACAGGATGGTTATTTGCAGGTGTTCAGCGGCAACCAGACTCCGACGATACCGGATTTGCCAGGCAGTTATCATCATTGGGGTTGCGGATTTGGTTTTGCTGATGGCCACGCCGAAATTCACAGTTGGAAAACGGCACCGTTCCAGCAGGTGGTTTCCAAGGGCGCGCGGATGTCCTCGGTGCCTACGGCCCTGAACAATGTGGATCTGCGATGGTGGTGGACACATTCAGCGGCCCGCCAATAAGAAAAATTCGCGGTTTACTTTGAGGGAGTTTTTTTGCCCGCCGGTTCGCAAAAGGCAAAAATGGTGGTAGGTCTGAGATTCGAACTCAGGAAGGCGTAAGCCAGCAGATTTACAGTCTGCCCCCGTTGGCCACTTGGGTAACCTACCAAAACCGATTTGAGCTGCGCAATATGTCCAAACGCTCTGGATGTGTCAAACGCCGTCTCGGAAAACTTCTCCCTCCAACTTCCTGCATCCTGTCTGCCGGTATTCCCCAGACAATTCGCCGGGTTCAAGGGACGGTTTCACTTCCGGGTTTGAACTTTGTCACTGGAACGTTAGCTTAAGCCCATGTTCGATTCTCTTAGTGAAAAGCTCCAAGGCGCCTTCAAAAATTTGCGCGGGCTGGGGAAAATTTCCGAAAGCAATATTGGCGATTCCTTGCGCGAAGTGCGCATGGCCCTCCTTGAAGCCGATGTAAATTTCAAGGTCGCCCGGGATTTCATCGAGCGCGTCAAAGAAAAATCGCTCGGCGCGGAGGTCATCCAAAGCGTGCAACCCGGCCAGCTGATCATCAAAATCATTCACGACGAACTGGTCGATCTGCTTGGGTCGACCAATCAATCGCTCAATTTATCCGGCAACCCAGCGTGCGTGATGATGGTGGGATTGCATGGCTCGGGAAAAACCACTTCCAGCGGAAAGCTCGCGCGGCTGTTGCACAAACAGGCCCGCACACCATTGCTCGTCGCGGCGGATGTTTATCGCCCGGCGGCCATGGACCAACTCGCGACG
>JBDSIW010000107.1:0-3147 GCA_039917795.1 Verrucomicrobiota bacterium
AAATCGTTCCCAGACCAAAAATCTCAGCCAGCTTGAAAAGCTTTTGCCGCGCGGCGAATTCTCCTCCGCGCCTGACGTTTGCCAGGCTAATTCCGGGGACAAATGGTTTGCCGCGCATCTGCCGGACGCCGTCGCTCTGCCGCGGAGCACTCAATCCGTCGCGACAATTCTGCACTTTGCAAACCAGCACAAAATCCCGGTCACACCGCGGGGAGCGGGGTTTGGTTACGTCGGTGGATGTGTTCCGGTGCAGGGCGGAATTGCCCTGTCGCTCATCCGGATGAATCGCATCAAGGAGATTAACGCCGATGATTTTGTCGCGGTCGTGCAACCCGGTGTTCTCACCCAGACATTGCAGGACGCGGTCGAGCGGAAGAAACTTTACTACCCGCCCGATCCCGCCAGCCGCGCGGATTGCAGCATCGGCGGCAATATCGCGACCAATGCCGGCGGACCGCGCTGTTTGAAATACGGGGTCACCCGCGATTATGTGCTTGGACTCGAAGCGGTGCTGGCGGATGGAACGATTGTCCAACTCGGCAGTCGCACGCATAAAAACAAAACGGGTTTTGATTTCACCCGGTTCATGGTCGGGTCGGAAGGAATGCTCGCGGTCGTGACTGAAGCGACGTTAAAACTTTTGCCGCTGCCGCCATTCCGCGCCTGCCTGGCAGTTGGCTTCGACTCGATGAAGGCCGCGACGACCACGATCCGGGAAATTTTCCGCGCTGGTTTCCTCCCCTGCGCGCTGGAAGTGGCGGACGATTTCACTCTGGCTGCCGCGCGCAAACGAACCGGCAGCAAACGACTCGAGGGCTGTCACGCGTTGATCATTGTTGAGCTGGATGGGCAGGAGAAATCCATTTCGCTTGAAATCCGCGATTTGGAAAAACGGGTCCGGGCGCAGAGGCCGGTCTTCGTTCAGCGCGCGCTTGGGAGCGAGCAGACCGAATTGATCTGGCAATTGCGCCGCGAGTTTTCTTTTTCACTGCGCGACACCGGCCTGATCAAGTTGAACGAGGATATTGTCGTGCCGCGGGGCCGCCTGGAGGATTTGTTTCGTTTCACCGCCCGCCTGCAACAGAAACACGGGATCGCCATCGCATGCTTCGGGCACGCTGGCGACGGCAACATCCATTGCAATGTCATGTACGACCCCAAACTGCCGAACATTTTAGCGCGCAGCGAAGAGGTTTTGGATGAACTGTTCCAACAGGTTTTGGCCTGGGGCGGCGTCATTACTGGGGAGCATGGAATCGGCCTGGCAAAGAAACGTTGGTGGCCGCTGGCAGTTTCCGAGGAAGTGCGCGCACTGCACAAGGCCGTGAAACGCGCGATGGATCCGAACTCCATTCTCAATCCCGGGAAATTTGTAGATTAGAAGCAAGGCGGCTCGCAGCTACTTCGCACAACGGCCCATTCTTCGATTTGGTGCCCGCAAAAAAAAGCCTGCTGACAAATCAGCAGCCTTTCGTGAAAGCATTTCTCAATATCAGCGCCGGTCGCGATACCCACCGCCGCCACCGCCACCGCCGGGCGGCCGTTCTTCACGAGGGCGCGCTTCGTTTACGGTGAGCGGACGACCTTGGAAATCTTGTTGATGAAACATGGAAACCGCCTTATCCGCATCGTCCTTGGAAGCCATCTCAATAAAGGCAAAACCGCGCGACCGACCAGTCGTCCGGTCCTGCATGATATTGACCGACAAGACGGCCCCGGCTTGTGAAAAATGATCCTGCAAATCGTTTTCGGTGGCGGTGAAGGTGAGGTTTCCGACGAATAATTTGGCTGACATATTAACTAGGATTTGAGCTGGTGTTGGTTTTCCGAACTGGCGAACTCTAGGCGCATTTGAGAGTCAGGCAAACAAATAATTCCACAGCTGATTCGCGCAAAAAATCTGACGAATGACGCTCTCAAAAAAGCTCCACTCCTGGGCTCATCACTTAACAAGATTGATGAAAAAAGTGATGTTCATGGCGTTGAAAAAATCGATCAGAAAACCACCGACAATCGGGACAACGAGGAATGCACGGGGCGCGGGCCCAAAACTTTCCACCAGGGATTTCATGTTCGCCACCGCGTTGGGCGTGGCGCCGAGTCCGAATCCGCAGTGACCTCCAGCCATCACCGCAGCGTCAAAATCACGCCCCATACAGCGGAACGTGATAAACCATGCGAACCCCGCCATGATCGCGACCTGGACGGAAAGAATGACTAGCATTGGCACCGCCGCGTGGGCCAATTCCGCGAGGTTCAAACTCATCATCGCAATGGCCAGAAAAAGTCCGAGCGTCACCGAGCCGAGCGCATCCACGATTTCGGTTTTGATCCAGCGAACGCCAAACCCATCCACCCCGTTGCGCACCACGACGCCCAGCAACATGGCTCCCATGTAAACGGGAAAGGTCATTCCCGTTTTCTGAATCAAAGAGCTGAGCCAGGCGCCGAGTTTGATGCAGACCAGCAGGACCACGAAATGCGCCAGAAATTTTTTCCCGAACCGCCCGAGCGCGCGAAGATCATTTAGTATTCCGGGCGTGGATCGAACTCCCTCCTCGAGATGCGGCTGGATCGGCGCACTGGATTTTAAACGGTTCCGATGGATCAAACGTCCGCCGATCGGCCCGCCAATCAAGCCTCCCGCGACCAGGCCGAAAGTCGCCGCGGCCACGCCGAGAACCCCCGCTCCAGCCAAGCCGGACTTCTCCAATACCGAGGCGAAACCCAGCGCGGTTCCATGTCCGCCCGTCATCGAGACGCTTCCGCAAACCAAGCCCAGCAGCGGCGAAACTCCCAGCGCCTTGGCCAGAATCACGCCCACCCCGTTTTGCACGACGGCAAGCAGGGTGGCGAGGCCGAGGAACAGGACGACCTGCACACTCCCTTTCCTCGCGAGAGCCCAGCTGGCGTTCAAACCGATGCAGGTAAAAAACGCGACGAGAAACGGTCGTTGCACTTCCACGACCGGATTCTTCGCCCAATCGATTTCGGTGGTGACCAGCCACGTCCACCATTTTGCATCGACCTTGGTTGTGAATTCAAAATGGAAGAGGCCGGAAATTTTTCCAACCAGGAGCGCAAGGGAAACCAGAAGTCCGCCGACGACTGGTGCGGGAATATTGAAGCGCGAGAGCCAATTGATTT
>JBDSIW010000108.1:0-4240 GCA_039917795.1 Verrucomicrobiota bacterium
GTTTACATTCTCAAGGAAAACAAAACCTACGACCAGATGTTCGGCGACATCGCACAGGGCAACGGCAATTCCAATCTTTGCATCTATCCGCAGTTTGTCTCGCCCAACCATCACGCGCTCGCCTTGCAATACGTGTTGCTCGACAACTTCTATTGCAATGGCGTGAATTCCTCCGACGGCCATTCCTGGAGCACCGAGGGCAACAGCGCCGATCATTTGGAAAAATCTTTTGGCGGGTCGAGTCGCAGTTACACCTTCGGCGATGATCCGCTGACCTACTCTTCCTCGGGCTTCATCTGGAACAACGTCCTGCAGCACGGCTTGACCTTCCGGAATTACGGCGAGATGGATTACGCCTCGACTTCGCCCGCCCGCACCTGGCTGCAGGTTTACCAGGATCATACGAATAATGCCAACACGACCCGTTTCGTCCAGAACATCGGGATCGCTTCGTTGCGGCCCTACAGCTCGACCAATGTTCCGGGCTGGAATCTCGATATTCCCGACGTCGTCCGGGCGCGCGGCTTCATCAAGGAACTTAACGCCGCGCAATCCAATGGCGTCTGGGCCACATTCCATTTGCTCTATTTGCCAAACGACCACACGGGTGGCCCGCCTTCGGCCCGCGCGCAGGTCGCCGACAACGACTTGTCCCTGGGCAGAGTTGTGGAAGCGATCACGAAGAGCAGCTTCGCGAGCAACACCGTGATCTTCGTTATCGAAGACGATCCGCAGAGCGGTTACGACCACGTGGACGCCCACCGCTCCATTTGCCTCGTCATCAGCCCCTACACCAAACGCGGCCAGCGCATCAGCAACTTTTTCAATCAGGCCGGGGTCCTGCACACCATGGAACGCATTATGGGCCTGCCGCCGATGAACCAGCAGGACGCCATGTCGCCGCTCATGTTCGAGTGCTTTACCGACGTTCCCGACTTCACGCCTTACACCGCGTTGCCAAATAATATTCCACTGACCGAAGGCGTCGCCGTCGCCGGGAAAATGTCTTCAAAGCAGCGTTACTACGCCAGGAAGGTCGAGAAGATGGATTTCAGCAAACCGGACCAGATCAACGACGACATTTTTAATCGCTACATCTGGCACTCGATCAAAGGCGACCTTCCTTACCCGGCGAAATTCGTGGGCGGCCACGGCAAAGGTCTGAAAAAACTCGGCCTGGTTCTCGTGAAGAACGCGAAGGACGACGATGACGACTGATTTGAATTTCGAGAGCCGATCAAAACCGCAGTGTCGTGTAGAACCTTTTCGCGCGCCTGACTTCTCCATCGCGACTCCCCCCAAAACAGGTCATTGAGACGGGAATTTGTTCTCCCTACGATGGCGGCGCGTTATGAACGGGACCGCAAATCACACATCACCAAATTTTAAGCGCGAGACGATTTCAGGATCACGCCGCGAGGAAGTGAACACGCCGGGCGAATTGCGGGAGTCGCTTTTGGCTGAATGTCGCCCCGGATGGGCCTTGCCGGGAAAATTTCATTCCGACGAAACGATTTACCGCGCCGACCTCGATCAAATCTGGCGCACTGGCTGGCTCTTTGCTGGACATAGCTGCGAAATTTCCCAGCCGGGCGATTATTTCACGCTGCAAGTGGATGCCGATCCGCTACTGGTGATTCGCGCGCAGGACGGCTCCATTCATGCCTTGATCCACGTGTGTCGCCATCGCGGCTCTCCCATTTGCGAAGAAGGAAGCGGACACGTCGCGCGGTTGGTTTGCCCGTATCATCAATGGACTTACGGATTGGACGGCGCATTGCTCTCCTGTCGCGGGATGCAGGATCTGGACAAATCCCAGTTTGGTTTAAAGAAAATTCATGTGCGCGAGACGGGAGGATTGATTTTTCTCTCTCTCGCTGCCAGGCCGGCGGATTTCGCCCCCGCCCATGAACTTCTCGCGCCGCTCGCGCTTCCTCAAGGATTTCATCGGGCAAAGGTCGCCAAGGCCGTCGATTACCGGGTGAAAGCAAATTGGAAGCTGGTCTGGGAAAACAACCGCGAGTGCTACCATTGCAACCTGAACCATCCGCAATACATCAAAGCCAACTTTGATCATTACAACGCGGACGACACCACCCCGCGCATCAAAGAAGAAATCAACGGAGTGATCGCGCGCAGCGAAAAGAAGTGGAAGGCGACCGGACTTGCCCCAACGCATACGCGCACCGGCATGACGACGTTTCCCGATGCCGAAAACAATATCTGGTTCTCCGGCAACCGCACGCCGCTCGTCGATGGTTATGTTTCCGAATCGATGAACGGCGAACGCGTTGCTCCGTTGATGGGCGATTATCGGGACGCCGATGTTGGCACCCTGCGGATTCGCACGTTGCCGAATTTTTGGAACCATTCGAGTTGCGACCACGCCGTAAGCACGCGCCTGCTTCCCGCTGGCCCGCAACTCACCGCCATCCGCGTCTGGTGGCTGGTGGACGCAAAGGCGGTGGAAGGCCGCGATTATCATTTGGAAAAACTGATGCAATTCTGGCAACTGACCTCCGAACAAGACTGGGTGATTTGCGAACGCCAGCAACGCGGCGTCAATTCCAGCGCCTTTACGCCCGGCCCGTATTCCACGTCGAAGGAATACAACGTCAATGGTTTTGTGCAGTGGTATTTGAAAATGCTGGCGGCGTGACCGAGTGAAAATTCTCGTCCCCATCAAACGCGTCCCGGACACCGACCAGAGAATTCAGGTCAAACCCGACGGCTCAGGCATCGTGACCGAAGGTTTGCCTTTCGCGATCAATCCCTTTGATGCCATCGCCGTCGAAGAGGCGTTGCGGATTCGAGAGAAATTTGCCGACACAATCGAAGTGCTGGCGGTGAGCATCGGCACGGAGGCTTGCGAGGCACAACTTCGCACCACGCTGGCCATGGGTGCCGACACCGCGACGCTGATTCAGTGCGATGCGCCGCTCGATCCGTGGAACGTCGCACGGATTCTTCAATCGTTTGCAAACCTCCATCGTCCGGACTTGATCCTGATGGGCAAGCAAGGTGTGGACGACGATTACAGCCAGACCGGCCAGATGCTCGCTTCGCTCCTCGACTGGCCGCAAGCGACCTTCGCCTCGAAGATTGAGTTCCTCAACGGCGGCCTGCGCGTGACCCGCGAAACGGACGCAGGCCTGGAGATTATTCGCGTCAGTTTGCCCGCCGTTGTCACCGCTGACCTGCGTCTCAACGAACCGCGCTACGCCTCGATGACGAGCATCATGAAAGCGCGCAAGAAAAGCATTGAGCGAATCTCGACCGCAGAACTTGGCGTGACGCTCGAACCGCGCCTGCAATTGCTCGGACTCGAGGTTGTCCCTTCTCGGCGCAAATCCATCCGCGTCGGCGGTCTCGACGAATTGCTCGTCAAGCTGCGCGACGAGGAAAAAGTTCTGTGAAGGCGACACCATGCGCGTCCTGATTCTTTGCGAACACGATGGCAACGGTATCCGCCTTGGGAGCCGTTCCGCGATTGCTTTTGCCAACGCGGTCGTTGAAAAAACCAACGGCAGCGTCGAATGCCTCCTGCTCGGCCACTCGCTCGAAACGGTTGCGCAAGACGCGGCAGGCTACGCGCCGGTGCTGTTCGCTGACCATCCCGCGCTGTCGAATCCCCTGGCCGACCGCTACGCGAAGATCATCGCGGACGTGGTCAAGCAACGCGGTTGCGATCTGCTGGTCGCGGCGGCGACCACCTTTGCGAAAGACATTTTGCCGCGCGCCGCGGGACTGCTCGGCGGCGCGATGGCCAGCGAAGTGATCGGCCATGAGTTTCGCGAAGGACAGATTTGTTTCCGCCGACCGCTCTTCGCCGGGGCCGTCGTCGCGACCGTCGCGCTTCTTGGAAAACCGCAATTTGTTACAGTCCGACCCTCCGCATACGCTGCCGCACAGACGCGCACCGAACGAGGCACGATCACCGCCATCGCCGTCGATGAAGCGACCTTGCCGAAGAAAACTGAATTCGAGGCGTTGCAATCCAAACTTTCCAGCCGTCCGGATGTGACCGAGGCGCGCATTGTCGTATCGGGCGGGCGCGCTTTTAAAAGCAGTGAAGACTTTGAACGTCTCGTCGGCGGACTGGCCGATAAACTACACGCGGCCACGGGCAGTTCGCGGGCCTTGGTGGATGCGGGCATTACACCAAACGCATTTCAAGTTGGCCAGACCGGTAAAGTGGTTGCGCCCGAATTGTACATCGCGCTGGGGATTTCAGGAGCGG
>JBDSIW010000109.1:0-7450 GCA_039917795.1 Verrucomicrobiota bacterium
GCCGACGCCGCCCGCATGACAAAAAAAGATCTGCAACGCTGGGTGGAAAAAGCCAACGGCGGATCGCTGCCCGGGGCAACCGTTCCCTGGGTCGCGGCGGGAAGTCCTTTCGGCCACGAATTAGCCCTCGAATGGATCGACTCGACCCATCCGCTCGTGGCCAGTGCGGGATGGGCGAGGCTGAGCAGCGAAGCATCCATCAAGAACGATGCCGACCTCGATCTTCTGGAATGGAACCGGTTATTGCAGCGCGTGCAAAAAACGATCCGGAACGAGCCGGACGCCGTGCGCTCGGCCATGAACCATTTCATTATTGCCGTGGGCTGCTATGTCGAATCGCTCACAACCTTGGCACTCGAACTCGGTGAAAAACTTGGGCCGATCACCGCGAATTTGGGCGACAACAACTGCCAGATCCCTTTTGCTCCAGATTACATCCGCAAAGTCCAGGCGCGGGGCGGCATTGGAAAAAAACGCAAATCGGCAAAGTGCTGACACTGTTTCCGCGATTTCACCAAACTTCCACCGGGCCGCGCGGCACCGGTATTTGCTCGCGCCGGACGGCTTCGGGCTCCTGCATGAACGAAGCAATCATCGGGGCGAGTTGATAGCGCGGCAGCAAGTCGCCAGTGTCATCGAGAAATTGTCCGCGCCACAATTTATAATTCGCAAGGATTTCGTCGAACTCCGCTTTGCTCGTGAGGCGGACGATTCGTTTGTTGAATTCGTTCGCGGGCCCGAACCGTTTGGAATACCACGGCGCAACTTTGCGAAACATCCGGCAGCCGTGCTCCTCGCCAAATACTTCAATCATTAAATCGAGATGCCGGCACATCACGCGAATGCGTTCCTCGAAACTCGGTTCAGGCGGGAGATTATTAACTTCCGGTGGGGCGAGCGTCCCCGCGAGCCGTTCATTTTGGCTCGCGAGGACGCCCGCCCCACCATCCAAATACTCCAACGTGCGTCTGAAAATCCACGGGTCGTAAAATGCGCCGCGTCCGATGCTCACGCCCGCGCAGCCGGTTTCATCAAACATTTTCCTGGCGGCCTGCGGTGTGATCACGTCGCCGTTGCCGATGACCGGAATCGTCTTCACCGCCTCGACTACTTTGCGGATGCCGGGGAGATTGACCGTGCCGCTGAAACCTTGTTCGCGCGTCCGGCCATGCACAAAAATCGCGGCGGCTCCAACGTCTTCCAGAATGCGGGCAAGATCCGGCGCGGTAAGATTGTCGTCGTCCCAACCGAGCCGCATTTTCGCCGTCACCGGAATCCTGACGGCGCTGACCATGCATTTGACGAGGGCGGCGGTTTTGTCCAACTCAGTCATCATGGCCGAGCCGCCGCCGACTTTGACCACCTTGCGGACCGGGCAACCCATGTTGATATCGACCGAGGAAATGCCAATCGATTCGAGATAAACCGCTGCGTCCCGCATCTCCTCGGGAACACTTCCAAACAATTGCACCGCCAGCGGGCGGTCAGCCGGGCAGGTTTCGATCAGCTTGATCGCCTTGGGATTTTTTTCGAGAAGCGAACGGGCGTTGACCAGATCGGTCGTGGCGAGATCGAGCCCGCCGATTTCCCGCAGAGTGAGGCGAAAGGGCAAATTCGTGTAACCCGCGAGCGGCGAGAGAAAGAGATTTGATTTTAAGTTGAGCGGACCGAAACGCATCGGGAGGGAATTTAGCAGGGACGCGCAGGATTCACAGGACGGAAAAGGGTTGAAATGATTCGACAATTCCTTCAGGAAACTTTACTCACATCGCAAGCAGCGTTCAACCGGAGCCATTTTGTGAGCGAAACCATCCGTTACCTTCAATCCGAATCGGCCGCCGAGGGCGTCGAGATCGGCGTGCTCGTAAAATATCTGCTGATCGACGCCATCCGCGCCGGAGCCAGTGACATTCATATCGAGCCGTGGGAAAGCACGCTGGCGGTGCGCATCCGCCTGAATGGAGTACTGACCGAGCTGGTGCATTTGCCTCTGGAGTTAATGGATAAAATCTCGGGCCGTTTCAAGGTGCTGGCCAATTTGATCACCTACCAAACGGGATTGCCCCAGGAAGGTCACGCGCCGGCCGATCCGGAGTTGGGCGGCGCTGAACAACGCATCTCCATTTTTCCAACGACTCGTGGCGAAAAAATTGTCGTCCGCATTTTTGACCCGAGCAATCGCAGCTTCGAAATGTCTGCGCTCGGTTTCGATCCCGACACGCTGACGAATTTCATCAAACTACTTAGCAAACCGAGCGGGCTGATTTTGCTGACCGGGCCGACCGGTTCAGGCAAGACCACCGCGATTTACTCCGCGCTTTATCACCTGGTGCAACGCGCGGGGCCCGCCATCAGTATCGCCACGGTGGAAGACCCCGTGGAATTCAGTTTGCCGATGATTGCGCAGGCCCAGGTGAATCTCGCCCAGGATTTCACGTACCCGAAAGCGTTGCGATCTCTGATGCGACAAGATCCGCAAGTGATCATGGTGGGAGAAATCCGCGATCCGGAAACCGCAGCCATCGCGGTGCAAGCCGGTCTGACCGGGCATTTGGTGATCAGCACCATCCACAGCGGAAGCACTGCAGGAGTTTTCGCCCGGATGATCAACATGGAGATCGAACCCTTTTTACTTTCTTCCAGCATCATCGGCGTGCTGGGAGTACGTTTGATTCGAATGAACTGCACCTACTGCACGCAACCATACGAGCCGGAAGAGAGCCTGCTCAAATTGATTCCTGCCGAAGTGGCCGAGGCGGCGCAGTTCCGGAAAGGCGCAGGCTGCGAGCAATGTTTGAACACCGGTTTCTCGGGTCGTAGTTCAGTGACGGAACTGTTGACCGTTGACCAGGTTTTTCGCGATGCGGTTTTGCAAAAGTTGCCGACGAAAGCCTTGCAGCAGGTCGGCATCAACCAAGGCATGCAAACCATGTGGCAAAATGGGTTGAACCGGGTCGTCGCTGGACAGACGCCGCTCGAAGAAATTCTGCGCGTCATCGCCGTGGACGAACTGTAAGAATTCAGCGCAACGAGTGGCCGACTCTGCCCTCGACGAAACCGGTTCTCATTTCGCCGCTTCACTCATCAAAGGTCTTTACAGAAAATCCACACGACGGGAAGAATTGAGCGTGCCGAAAAAACGTCCCTCCCTGCTCCAACTCTTCACGATTGGTTGCTGGACGTTGCTGAACATTGGTTTACCCGCCGCTTCCGTTCCGCCGCGATTCACCGTCGAGGTCTGGCAGGCGCAGGAAGGCGGCCTCCCGCAAAACTCCGTGATCGACATGGTCCAGACGCAGGACGGTTATCTCTGGCTCAGCACCTTGAATGGTCTGGCCCGGTTCGATGGCGTGCGCTTCACGGTTTTTGATGAGAGCAATACGCCCGGCCTCAGGAGCAGCCGTATCGTCAAACTTTTCGAGGACAGTAAACGTAATATCTGGCTCGGGACGGAGACTTCTGGTGCGGCCTTGATCAAGAACGGGAAGGTCGTGAGCCTGGACCTCGGGCGGGGTCGCCGCGAAGGAATGTTGCGCTCGGTTTGCGAAGATGCGCTGGGAGGCGTTTGGCTTTTTACTCAGGACGGAGAACTGGCCCGATATTACAACGAAAAGGTCGATGTCTGGAACGTTGGCCGCGGCGAGGCGCACTCGGTGATCGCGGAAAAATCCGGTGTGATCTGGGTCGGTTTGGACCAGGCCCTTTTCTCCCTTGATCCGAAAGCGATCCGCAGTTCCACGCCGTTGTCCGAAGTGGAGACGGTAGCCGTCGGCAAGCTCGATTTTTTGCTGGCCAGCCGCACGGGCGGCCATTGGCGCTTGATGGATGGCACGGTGCAGAAATGGGTTTCGGGCCGATTGGAAAAGAAATGGCTCTATCCATGGCGAGCCGGAACGCTCGGCATCACGGCGTGTGAAGACGCCGATGGGAACCTCGTCGTAGGCACGTTGGCCGAGGGAATTTTTTGGTTCGACAACGAAGGCAACGTGACCCGCATTACGGAGAAGGAAGGCCTCTCCTACAATTCCGTGCTCTCGCTCTACGCGGACAAGGAAGGAAGCCTCTGGGTTGGTCTGGACGGCGGCGGATTGAACCGCGTCAAACGCCAGATTTTCAAAGTGCTCAACGAATCGGTTGGACTGACCGTGCGGTCGGTGACCGAAGACAGCCAGGGCGGTTTGTGGTTTAGCTCAGACCACCAGATTGATTATCTGAAACGCGACATTCTCGAACATTTTCCGATGAACCGTTTCTACGTGCGCCCCCTTCTCGTCGATACCACGGAAAAAATCTGGGCGGGAACCTACGTCGGGATGTTTGCATTCGATAAAAATCTATTCCGCGGCGTGGCGGGCGCGCCATCTCGGGCATGGCAGGTTTCCGCTTTGCATCAGGATCGTTCCGGACAGCTTTGGGTTGGAACCCAGGCGGGTTTGTTGCGCTGGAGGGAATCCGAACCGGAGATCTACACGACCAAAGACAAGTTGTCGTCGAATCTGATTCGCGCCATCGCAGACGATGCCGAAGGCAATTTGTGGATTGGAACAGAACGCGGCGGGTTGAACAAATTCCGCGATGGGAAATTCGCTTCGTTCCAACAAACGAACGGATTTCCCAGCGACAACATTTCATCGCTTTACGTGGATGGCGACGGCGTTTTGTGGGTGGGAACTTTCAGCAGCGGTCTGGTCCGATTCCAGAACGGCAAGTGGACCCATTACACCACGAGCGAAGGGCTGATCAGCAATGGCATCGCGTTCATAGTTGACGATGGTCTGGGCTGCCTATGGATCGGCTCGAACACCGGGCTCATGCGTGTTCCCAAGAAAGCGCTCAACGACTTTGCGCGGGGCGGGGCCGATTTTATTCCCTGCCGCGGTTTCGGGAAGCGAGATGGCCTGCCCGCGAGCGAATGCACCTTCGGCTCGCAACCCGCCGCCTGTCGCACGCGCGATGGCAACCTTTGGATTCCCACCATCGCCGGTTTGGCGTCGGTCAATCCCGCCGAAGTGCGCCCGAATCCCAATCCGCCCGCCGTAATGATCGAATCCGTGCTGGTCGAAGGCCAGGAGCAAAACACCAACGGAATTCATGGCAAAATCCTGGAAGCGGTGATCGTCCCCGCAGGAAAGGAACATTTGGATATTCAATACACCAGCCTCAATCTCACCGCGCCGCTGCGGGCTCGCTTCAAGTATCGGCTGCAACCTCACGAGAAAGATTGGATTCCCGTCGGCGACCGGCGCATCGCGCAATATCCAAAGCTGCCGCCGGGCGAATACCTTTTTCAAGTGACCGCGTGCAACGAGGACGGAGTCTGGAACGAAACCGGCAGCAGCCTCGCTGTTTCGGTTTTGCCGCCGTTCTGGCGCAAGTGGTGGTTTATCGCTGCCGTCGCCCTCGGCTTGCTCGGATTAATTGTCGCAGTCGTCCATTTTGTTTCCACGCAGAAATTGCAACGGCAGCTCGAAGGATTGCGCCAGCAACAGGCGCTCGAAAAAGAACGCGCGCGCATTGCGAGAGATATTCACGACCAGGTCGGCGCGAGCTTGACGCAGGTTTCGTTGCTCGGGGAAATGGTCGAGAGCGACAAAAATCTTCCGGAGGAGGTCGAGGCCCACGCAAGGCAGATTTCCCAGACCGCGCGCGAAACTTCCCATGCGCTGGATGAAATCGTCTGGACGGTCAATCCCTCCAACGACACCGTCGATGGATTGATCAATTACGTTTGCAAACATGCCCAGGAATATCTGGCGGTGGCCGGTTTGCGCTATCGTCTGGAAGTTCCCGACGCGCTGCCGCACTCGCCCATTTCTCCCGAGACGCGGCACAATGTTTTCCTCGCGAGCAAGGAAGCCGTCACGAATGTGGTCAAGCATGCGCAAGCCACGGAAGTCTGGTTGCGCCTGCGTCTGGGCCCGAGCGCATTTGTTCTCGAGATTGAGGACAACGGTCGCGGGCCGGCGGGCATGACCGGAAAATCATCGAGAAATGGGTTGTCTAACATGCGTAAACGAATGGAAGATATTGGCGGCAGGTTTTCCATTGGCCCGCGGCCCGAAGGCGGCACAATTGTTTCGCTGACGGTCCCAATCGGAAACAGCTAACCCATCATGCCCATCACCGTTTCCATCGTCGAAGACAACGACCAATTGCGCGCCACGCTTTGCCGCCTGATTGATCGCGAGGAGGATTTGCGCTGCCTGAGCCAATTTTCCACTGCCGAAGCCGCCCTGGAGAATCTTCCCAAGGAAAAGCCCAAAGTGGTTTTGATGGACATCAATTTGCCTGGGATCAACGGAGTCGAGTGTGTGCGAAAATTAAAACAAATCGCCCCCGAGATTTTGGTCGTGATGCTGACCGCCTACGAAGACACCGAAAATATTTTCAACGCGCTGGCGGCGGGCGCGACCGGCTACCTGCTGAAGCGCGCGCCCAAAGCCGAACTGCTCGAGGCCATTCGCGAAGTGAATCAAGGCGGTTCACCCATGACCACACACATCGCGCGGAAAGTGGTTCAATCCTTTCAAAAAGCCGGAGCCTCGAAGCAGGCCACCGAGAATCTGTCAGCGCGCGAACAGGAAGTACTTGATTGCTTGAGCCACGGATTTCTCTACAAGGAGATCGCCGAGAAACTGGGAATCAGCTACGAGACGGTTCACACCTACATCCGCCGGATTTACGAAAAGCTTCAGGTTCGGACGCGAACCGAAGCGGTGGCGAAATTTCTGCGGCGTTAGAATTTGCCTGAACAACTCAGAATGGCGTTCGAAAGATTGCCAATCACAAGGCTGAAAAATGAACCAAACTGTAACGAATGCTGATGGCAGCATAACAATCAATCTGCCACCGCAAAGAACTGTGGGTTTTGATATGCCCAATCCTGCTTTGCTACTCGGCGCTGGCACCATTCTTTTTTTTGTAATCTTATTTCTCGTTCGGGGAATTTTTCGCAAGAGTTGATTTCACTGATGTCGGTTTACCGCGCCGCATGAGTCACCCTCAGTTTGAAACGCCGGTCTAATTTCCCACGCAGGTCAAATTCGGTTTTTTGTTTTAGGCGAAGCACCTCTCAGCCTGACACCAGATGCAGCTTTTATTTCTTCGCTTCAAGAACCAGCACCCAATCGTGATTGTTTCCTTCCGGAGGCGGGCAGGTCCATGAACCGCTGGCATCTGCCTTGACGGATGCCTTTGAGGTGGTTGTTTTTCCCGAGACGGGATCGAAGTAACGAGCCGCGTAAGCCATGTTGCCCTCAAGCCCGCGAATCGTGATCGCCTCGTTGACCGGCGCGTAAATCAGCCGCACCCCGCCATGAATTCCCGTCGATTGCGGGCCATACACCCCGTCATTATCCCCCGCGCCAATTGCTCCCCATGGACCGTCGCCGTAATTCCCGATGGCGAGCGCTTTTTCCCAATGACTGGTGTCAAAGCTGGCGCCTTCCCA
>JBDSIW010000110.1:0-5253 GCA_039917795.1 Verrucomicrobiota bacterium
GACCAGCCGCGGCACCTCTGCTGTTAACGAACGCGGAAATAATCTGGCTCGTGACGCTTCATCGACGTGCTGGGTTGGGTCGAGGACGACACCGCCACGCTCCCCAACTTTTCAAATTGAGCCGCTACCCAATTTTCCTATGGCCAAGCAGGAGAACGTCTCCCACGATTTTGATTGTTGGCCGGGGTGACGGACTTTAATTTTTCCCCGGCGTCCCTTCGTTGGCGGGGACGCTCTCGTTGCCTCCTTAGCTTAAATGGATAAAGCAGCGGTTTCCTAAACCGTTGATCCCGGTTCAATTCCGGGAGGAGGTACCAGTTCATAACTGCGAAGGGACTGCCCTTGAATAACAACATTTGTATCCCGGCAGAAATTTTGCCAGTCTCCGCTCATGTCCAATTCCATCACACGCCGTAACGTCATCAAAGGCAGCGTCGCCGCCGCGGCGCTCGCGCTCTCCGAGTTTCCGCTCGCCGCCTTTGGTTTCAAGGAAACCGAACCAATCGGGACGCTGGTTCCTTTTCTGGATCGTCTGCCCGCTACGCCAAACCGGGACATGGTCGATTGGGAAAAGCTGACCGACTGGATGACTCCCAAGGAGAATTTTTTTTCGGTCAGCCATTACGGCGCGGGGAAAATTGACATGGCAACGTGGCGCCTGGAAATCGGCGGTCTGGTGAACAAGCCGCGAACTTTTTCCCTCGACGAAATCAAATCGCGTCGGCGGAAGGAAATCGTCGCCACCATCGAATGCTCGGGCAATGGGTCGTCGCCCACATTCATGGGCGCGGTAGGCAACGCGCGCTGGACTGGCACGCCGCTCGGACCGCTCTTGCGGGAATGCGGCTTGAAGAAAGATGGTGTCGAAGTGGTTTTCTATGGCTCGGACGAAAAAACCGAGAAGATCAAGGAGAACGATTATCTGCAGAATTTCGCGCGCAGCCTTTCCGTGCCGGACGCCTTGCAGGACAAAATTCTTTTGGCTTACGAAATGAACGGCGCGCCGCTGGAGCCAGGCCACGGATATCCTTTGCGCCTGATTGTGCCGGGCTGGTACGGCGTGGCGTGGGTCAAATGGCTCAAACGAATCGAGGTGCAGGATCGTCGCTTCATGGGGCGCTTCATGGCGCGGGATTACGTGACGATTCGCGGGGAAGAACGGCCTGATTGCACGGTGTGGCGGGAAACGAGTGTCACGCGAATGAATGTAAAATCCATCGTCGCGCGCGTCGTGCGCAAGCCGGACGGGTCCATTCGCGTCGCGGGCGCAGCGTGGACGGATGGCACGCCTCTGCGAAGTGTGGAATTGCGGATCGATGACGGACCCTGGATCAAAACACGGTTGGAGCAAAAGCAACGCGCCCAGTACAGCTGGACTTTTTGGAGTTACGACTGGAAAAATCCTGGAACCGGGGATCACGCCTTGGTTTCCCGAGCCATCGACGAGAATGGAAAAGTCCAACCCGCCGCCGACGATCCGCTCATTAAATTGAAGAAAACCTACTACGAAGCGAACCAGCAGTATCCGCGGAAGATCCGGATTTGAAACGCTGCGGCTGGATGTTGGCTTGACGGTCTCCGGCGTAAAAACTACCTTGCGACCCGGTTGGTGGCCATAGCTCAATGGTAGAGTCCAAGCTTGTGGAGCTTGTTGTTGCGGGTTCGAATCCCGTTGGCCACCCCACCTCCTTTTTATATCCCAAGTACGGTTTTTCTATCACTGCAGCTTCAATGGCATCCGCACCACGGTGGATTGCAATTCCGAAAGCGTGGGGCCAATCCGCTGACTGCTAACATCGGGACCAAACTGGAAGGTGGCGGACGCCTGAAAGTTTCGCAGCATCAGGCAAAAAGTGTTGTTGGCCATGATTCCCAGCAACTCGCCTGTTTTGCTGAAAACCAAATCGCCGCGCGACGGATTGAATTTCCCGAAAATTCCTTTGACTACGCTGCGATTGAGTTTCAAATAATTCGGCAAGGTGGTATCGATTTCAAACCGGCATTCGCCATAATAATCCTCAGCGACGCCGACCAACACCACGTCCTGGAATTTAAATGGCGTGGAGGAAACCCGGTAAATTCTGCCGCCCAGCTGCTTCGTTTCATTGGTCGTCAATGGAGCGAAGGCAATTCGCGGATCCTGGGAGTGGAACGACACTGAATGAATGGGTACGACGGCGGCATCGCGACTCAAGCTGCCAGAAAGTTTTTGCCAGTCTGTCCCGGGAGACCACAGCGTGAATGGTGTGTCTTGAACATGAAATAATGCGAACGACCTTGAACCATCGCTGACGATGACGGTTTTGGAATCTTTCCGCTTGGTGCTTTCTCCAACAAACAATCCCGGTCGCGATGCGCTGATGACCGCGTCGATGCGATTGGAAAGAAAATCGCTGTAGATCGTGTTGGGCGCGAGCGGACGATTCTCCCGAATTTCCTGAGTTAATTCGCCGGATTTCGCGGCCAGAGTTTTGACGCCTTCGGCCAGTTTCGCCTTTTCGGCCCGCTCGACCTGGACCTGCTCCTGCATTTGCACCACTTGTCTGGCGGCGTTGCGCTTCTCCACTTCCGCAACCTGCAATTGCCCGGCTAACCGCTGGCGCTCGCTCAACACGGCTTGGTTGGTTCGCGCCAAATCGGCAAGCTGTTGTTGATAAGCGGCGGATTCCTGCGCGCGTTTTTTTAATTCCGCTTCGAGGGCGGCGAGTTTTTCCTTCGACATCGTGGCGTCGGTGGAAGTGCTTTGAAGCTTCTGGTTCAAGACCTGGAGATTGGTTTGCGCGGCGGCGAACTGTTTCTCCAGGTTGGTTTGTTGCTGCTTCAATTGCTGGGATTCCTGCTCGCGCGCTTGCAGGGTCTGCTGGAAATTCTGCGCCTGGGATTTGAGTTCCTGCTCAAATTTCTGCGCCTGCTTTTCGCGTTCGCCAGCGGTGGTCCGGGTCGAGGCCAGTTCGCCCATCAGTAAATCGCGACTTTTTTTCTCGTCGTCGAGGGCGAGCTTCATCACGGCGGCGAGATCCTTTCCGCTTTCGGGCGTGTTGGTGGAGATGATCGTTTTGACCTCGGGCGACGCGCCTTCCTCGGCGGTTTTGTTGAGGTCCACCGTCGAGAAAGCGAGCAGGCTCACCAGCAGGAAATCGCAGATGATGATGAGAATGCTGCGGTTCATAGCGGTGCAGCCAAGGGGTGCCCGGTCGCCGGGGCCGGAGAAAGATTTTTCGCGGCTTCGGCTTCAAGCAGCAGCTTGCGACGATACCCGCGCAAATGGAAAATTTTGAAAATGGAGACGAAAATGACCCCGAATGACGTGGACGAATAGGCGGCCATCAAGCTGGGCTTGATCACTCCCATCGAGACGAGAATCAGGGATATGATCGTCCCGGCGAAACCCAGATAAAGGCCGGCGTCGAAGAGGTGCTCCTCGTTTTCCAGGAGCATCAATTTGACGTGCGACGGAAAATGTTGCCGCCGGATTTCCGACAATTTGACGAGGCAAGCCACATAGATCAGCGCTTGCAGCACGAAGAACAAGAACAAGGTCAACAAGCTTAATTGATTCATAATGGAATGTTTTGCGCCGATGTTTTCCGCCGTGACCGCCTTGCCCACCATGGGAAGGTGCAGTCTGAAGGGAACTTCCGCCTTCTGGCTGTCCTGAGAGAGAAACGGCTCGCTCAAGAGCAGCACAACGAACAGGAAACCCAGCGCAAATAATATTTCCCGAGCCAAATGCAACCCGCGCACCTGCAAGGGACGCTCCAGCGGTGCCTGCGGCTTTTTCACAACCCGCATCGACATGGCCAGCAGAAATCCCGCTGCCGCAAATGAAAGCCATTTTACTGTCAGCGCAAATCGCGGAGTCCGCCAGCAGAAATCCAAACCCGCCACCCGATCCTGCGTGGAAACGTACAGTTGTTGGCGGCTCAGCAGAAGTTCGACGAGTCCACCTGCGCCAAATTGAAGGCTCGATCCCAAATCTTTTTCGCCGGTCTGCGGGAAGGTCTCCAGATATTTTCCAACCGGTTTCGGCTGCCCGGAAAGTTGGACCGCGGCAAAAACCAACGGCCAGTGCGAATCGACTTTTCGAATCGGTTCGGCCAGCAGATGAAGCGTCTCGGGATCTTCCACCTGTTCGCAAAGCGACACCAACTGCCCCCAATTGAAGCGCTGGCCCAACGACATGAAGTCCATCAACACCTGTTCCAGTGGTTGCGAATTTTCGCCGCGGACAGCCGTCGAGGTCGAGGCAAAGACCGCATTTCTGAAGCCGGGCTTCAAGTGCTGCGCTTCGACCAAAAGTCCGCAGATGCAAAGGGCCGTGTCAAACGCCTGCCCCGCCGACGATGTGGAAGCGGGGAACAAAACCGTGTTGGTCAAAGTGCGGCAACGAAGCAATTCCTGAACAGCGGGATCTGGAGAAACATACAAAAGTTGGAGGGCTTTTTTCCGATTCTCGAATTGAATCAGCAAATCCGTGAATGGGGCGGACTGGTGAATGGAAGGTTCGCCTGACGATTTCGAAGGTTGATTTTTCTCCTGGCCGGAACCTGAATTTTGCTGAGAGTTATTCCTGCGCGCGAATTCAAGAAGAGTTTTCAATCTCGGATCCATTCCAAGGACCACCAGATCCGGGCGTGCCCGGTATGACTCGGCAATGGCCGCGCGAAGTTTGGCTCGACCAGGGATTTGCTCACGCTCTGCCGCTTGCCACAGCATTTCCGCCGCGCCGGGTTTGTTTTCCCGCACCAACGCAAGGCCGCGATCCACCAGGGATGGAGAGTCGATGCCCGCCCGGAGAATCACGACAGAATCCATCGCCCGCAAATGAACCGGCATCAGCCATGCGCCTACGAGCAAGGCACTACTGGCGAGAACGCATAGCCAAAAATAAACCCAACGTTTCATTTGATGCGTCTAAAGTGATACAAAGCGCGTCATTATCCAGAGGAAATTCCCCAATGCACTTGAGATAGAGGTTCGGCACGGCGAAAATATTCATTCCCGCAGAATTTAGTCGCGGTGCGAAATGCCGAACCCGGATTTATTTTGAAACCCGCGTCGCAGGTCAACCGGCAGGAACTTGCAAGCCTCCGGAGAAATATTTTTTACGCTGCTAATTTCTGATGCTTACTTTTGAACCTTGAGTTCCTGAATTAAAAAAGCCCATTGGTCTGCGGCTTCCTCAATCAGTTTGCTGGTCGGTTTCCCTCCACCGTGACCGGCCTTCGTCTCGATGCGAATGAGCGTCGGATT
>JBDSIW010000111.1:0-9373 GCA_039917795.1 Verrucomicrobiota bacterium
ATCTTGTTTTTCTCTGATCGTTTTTGGGAATCTCCGGGTTGGTGGCGCGCCCTGCTGCTGGTGTCCACAATGGCAATTTGCGCGCTGGCGGCCTTTCAATGGTGCGTTCGCTGGATTTTCCGGCGACGCGACTGGCGCGCTTTGTCGGTTATCGTCCAGAAAAGGTTTCGCCGGCTGGGAGATCGTTTGCTTGGCATCGTGGAGCTGTCATCCGAGAGCAAGCATGACGCGAATTTTTCGCCCGAACTCTATCGCGCGGCCATTCACCAGGTCGCGGATGAAACGACCGGAATCGATTTTCGCCACGCGGTTCAGACCGGGCGCGCCAAAAAAATTATCGCGGCCACGGTGGCGCTCGGTGGTTCGATCGTGATCTTCTGCGCGATTGTCCCGGCACTCGGGAAGAATGTATTGCATCGCTGGGTCGCACCGTGGTCATCGGTCCCGCGCTATACGCTGGTGCAAATCGCGGATTTGCCCGCCGAACTAGTCGTGCCGCACGGAGAAGATTTCAGGGTCGATGCCACCGTGGTCTATCGATCCTTTTGGAAACCGAATCACGCCACGGCGAAGATTTCGTCGCAGACCGCAGTTTCCCAGCAAGTGAAGGGAAACAAAATCACTTTTCCGATTCCCGCGCAAACCCAGAGTGGAAAGTTGAGAATCAAGGTGGGTGATGCCGCCCGCGAGGTTGTGCTGGTTCCGACTTATCGGCCCGCGTTGAAACAACTGGACGCGACGATTCAACTTCCCGCCTATCTGCAAGCGTCCAATGCCAGCGAGCGGGTGAATAACGGGATTTTGAATTTGCTGGAGGGGAGCACATTTTCATTGCGGGGGAAAGCCAGCCGGGATCTGGCCGCGGCCGAGATCGCTGGAAATGGATTCGCGGCGCCGTTGAAAACCGAGCGCGACGAATTCAGCAGCGGACTCCTGACAAATTCCGCCATCCTCCAGTACAATTTTCTTTGGCGCGACCAACTGGGCCTGAGCAACGCGACGGTGTGGAAATTAACGGTTCGCCCGCAAAAGGATTTGCCCGCTTTGCCGGTGTTGCCGGATTTGCCCAGTGACGTCGCCATTCTCGATAGCGACGTTTTGGAAATCCGGGCGGTAGGAAAAGATGATTTTGGGGTGAGCGATCTCGGTTTGAATTGGGAATTGGCCAGCGATTCGGCGGCACCGATCAAGAACATGACGACGGAGGTCAAGATTCAGCCGCGGTCGCCGCACGAGAAACAGCTGGAAAAAGTTTTTCGCTGGAGCCCCGCCGTTTACCGGATTCCCGAGGACAGCTCGGTAGAGATCGCGTCGTTCGCCAATGATTATTTTCCCGAGCGAGAGCGGTCCGCGTCATCCACCCACCGGATTCACGTCCTGGGAAAAGAGAAACACGCAGAGCTGGTGCGGCAAAAGCTGGAATCGTTGCTGGCGCGTGTCGAGGAAGTCGCGCGATTGGAGGAAAAAGTGAAGGCGAACACCAGCGACCTGGCCGAAAACCAAAAATTGACGGAGGCGGAAAAGGGCGAGCGGATTGGCAAAGTGAAGGAGGAGCAGGAGCGCAACGCAAAGAATCTGGAGCAACTGGCGCAGGAAGGCATGAAGGCATTGCAGGAAGGGTTGAAGAACCCGGTCTTCACGGAACAAGCGTTGCAGGAATGGGCGAAAAATCTGGAGCAGATGATGAAGCTTTCCCAAAAGCAAATGAAGGCGGCGGGCGAAAGTTTGAAGTCGGCCCAGAAAAATCCGAGCGCGGAAGCGAGAAAAAAGGATTTGGCTGAAGCGGAAAAACAGGAGAAAGAAGTGTTGGAAGCGCTCGAGAAGATGCAGGGAAAAGTGAACCAGGATCTGGACGACCTGCAGGCGCTGACCCTGGCGGAACGATTGCGAAAAGTTGGCGCGCAGGAATCGGAAATCAGCGCGGCCCTGCAAAAAATTGTGCCGGAGACGATCGGGATGTTGCCGAAAGAAATGCCCGAGGCTCTGAGGAAGGCAGCATTGACGCTGGCGAACCAGCAGGATGGCGCGCATACCGAGTCGCATCAATTACAGAGCGAGATCAACCGGTTTTTCGAGCGGACACAGAAGAAGAATTACGGTGAAGTAAGCAAGGAGATCACGGAATCGAAAACGAGTGAGGAACTGGAACGCGTGGGCGGATTGATCAAGGAAAACGTGGCGATGGAGGCGACGCGGAACCTGGGCGAATGGGCGGATCGATTTGCCAGGTGGGCCGACAAATTGGAACCGCCGAAGGAGGAGTCCGGCGAGGGCAAAGGAAATTCCAAGAGCGGCGAATCTCCGAAGGACATGACTAAGTCGCTTGTGGCGTTGCTGCGCTTGCGCGAGAAGGAAATGACGCTCCGGGAGCAGACACAACTACTCGACGAACAGCGCGGCGACGAGGCGAATTACAAGGACCGTGCGAGCGGCCTTTCCGGGACGCAGAAAAAACTCGGCGAAGATTTGGGCAAACTGGCGCAGGAAAATGACCTGCCGCCGTTGGTCACTCCCTTTCAGCAGACGGGCGAGGCGATGAGCGAGGCGGAATTACTTTTGCAAAGGCCGCAAACCGATCAGGCCACGGTGACCACCCAGGTGAAGTCGATCGATCTGTTGACCGACTTGATCAATCTGATCAACGAGCAGGCGAAGCGTCAAAACTCTCCGCAATCCCAACCGCAAAAAGGCGAGGGCGAGAGCGAGGCGGAACAAATGGCGTTTCTCATGCAGATGATGTCGCCGGGAAAGAAACCCGGTGAAGCGATGAGCATGAAACCTGGCGGCGGAAATCGTTCGGGAGGATCGACGGAGCGGGCGGGCGAAGGAAGCAGCGGGGAGGTTGCGGGCAAATCAGGGCCTGAACGAAAGGTGGACAAGGCCAGCGGGAGCGCCGGAACGAGCGTTCCTACGGAGTTCCGCGAAACCCTCGAGAGCTATTTCAAAGCAATCGAGCAGGAGCCGAATTGATGATCCTCACCAGGCTATTCTCAATCTCGTTCTTCATTTTTAATCTCTCGGGCGATTGAGCATATGAGTAAAAGTACGCTTAGAAACATTGGGAAACTGGCGATGATGATGGGCGCTTTGTTTGCCTCGCACGCCGCCAATGCGCAGGAGTTGTTCATCGAGAAATCCGACATCGTCGCAAAGGAAGTGGAGCGGGTTTACTCGAAGGGCCTTCAATATCTGGTTCGCACGCAAACGCCGGACGGCAATTGGAAAGATTCGCCCTATGGCGCAGAACCCGCCGTAGTCGGCTTCGCAATTCTCTGCATGTTGGCTCATGGAGACGATCCGAATCTGGGTCCATACAGCCAATCCATTCGGCGCGGATTGGATTTTATACTTAAACAGGCCAATCCAAAAACCGGTTACATCGGCAAGACCATGTATAACCACGGGTTCGCCACCCTTGCCTTGGCGGAGTCGTATGGAATGGTGGACGATCCGCGTCTCGGCCCGGCGCTGCAAAGAGCCGTCCGGCTCATTCTGACTTCGCAGGCGAATAACCCGCTTGGCGCCTGGCGTTATTCGCCGGAAAGCAATGACGCCGATACCACCGTGAGCGGATCCCAAATGGTGGCGCTGTTCGCGGCGCGCAATGCCGGCGTGCCCGTTCCTGAGGAAGCCATCGAGAAGGGCTTAAAATATTTTCTAAAAAGCCAGACACCCGAAGGTGGATTTGGCTACACCTCCTCCACTGGGCCAAATGCCGCCCGCGCAGCCATCGGTTGTCTCGTGCTGGCTTTGGCAAAGGAAAAAAACTCCAAGCCGTTTCAGGCTGCATTCGAGTTTCTGAAAAAAACTCCGCCCGACCAAAACTACGCGCAGTATTATCTCTACTACGCTTCGCAGGCTTTTTTCCAGGGATCGCCTCAGGCGTGGCAGGTTTGGAACCGGAAAAATATCACGGCCCTGAAAGCTTCCCAGGATGTCGACGGCAGCTGGAGCGGCCAATTTGGCCCTACCTTCGCCACCTCGGCGTCGCTGCTTTCGCTGGCCTTGAATTACCGCTTCCTGCCGATCTATGAGCGCTAGAAAAAACAAATGAAACAAGCCGCGCACAAGAAATTCGGGAGTGAAAATTCCGGGCGACCGGATTTGCGTCGAGCCATTTCCATCTGTTTCCTGCTGCTTCTTCAAATCCGCGGATTTGGCGCCGACGTGATTCCCACCGCGGGCGTCCCCGAGAAATCGAGCGAACTCCTGGAACTGCTGGACGGCTCCACGTTGCACGGAAAATTGCGGCAGATCGATTCCGACAAGGGTTTGAGCTGGATTTACGCGGACGCAAAACAGCCCATTGAATTCAAGCCGGAAAATCTCGGGGCCATCCGGTTTCCGGTCCCGGAAATCACCGCCGCCGCAGATACTTCCAGCACCTGCCAATTCCGGTTCGTGAATGGCGACGAGTTTTTTGGGACGTTGCTGGCGCTCAACGAAACTGACCTGGAATTGCAAACCTGGTTCAGCGGGAAGTTGAAGACTCCTCGCGGCCGGTTGCGATCGATCCGGTTTCAAGCCAAGGGCGCGGCGGCCATTTACGAGGGGCCAACCAGCCGCGATGGCTGGCAGTTCGGGCGCAATCCCAACTCAGTCGGCTGGGAGTATCGCGACGGCGCATTCATCGGCAATTCCGCCGGAACTTTGGGCCGCGATTTAAAATTGCCGGACGCCAGCCGCATTGAATTCGACCTGAGTTGGGTCGCGCCCTTCAATTTGCTTTTCTCCATCTACACGCCAGTCACGGATGGATTCAATTACAACACGAGTTGCTACATGTATTACCTCACGCCTGGAAATATTTCCCTGCAACGGATCAGCGCGGGCAATGGCTCGACCACCCTGGGCCGGAGCGAGCCGATCCCGGCCATGCTCGCAAAAAAGAAAGTGCATCTGGAATTTCGGGCTAACAAAGAAGAAAACTTTCTGGAAGTTCTGGTGGACGGAACTCCCGCAAATCAATGGACCGATTCCGCGGGCTGGGCCGGGAAAGGCTCGGGCGTTTTGCTTTTCGCGCAAATGGAGGGTGCCGGCTTGAAGGTCAGCAATATCAAAGTTTATGAATGGGATGGAAAACCGGGGGCGGAAATCGCCACCAACACTGTGAGCGGCGAAGATCAGCTCTATCTGGTTAACCGCGACAAAGTTTCCGGGAAAGTCTTGAGCTTGCGGGACGGCAAATTGCAAATCGCCACGAAAGGCGCGGCGCTGGATGTTCCGCTGCCCCGCGTCACCCAGATTTTTTTCTCAAGTGAAATGACTAATTCCGTTGCACCGAACCCTTGGGAAATTCAGGCGCTGGTGGCCGGCGGTGGAACTATTTCCTTTGCCTTAAAAAATTGGAATAGCGAAACCGTCTCCGGCCAGAACAAAACCTTCGGAAAAATTTCTCTCAATTCGCATTCCATTCGGCAAATTCGATTCAACCCCGGCAAATCGAAATTGGCGTTTGATGACGTGGACCCGGTGGAAAATTTTATCTGGGAGGGCGATGAAAAATAGAATCCCCCGGTTTACGCTCCTTGCCTTTTGCGGCTTCGCGATTTTAAACGTGGGAACGAGCGACGCCACCGGCGCACCGATTCCGACCAGGCAGGCTCTGTTTTTCCGCAATGGCGACGTGGTCGTCGGCAGCCTTGAATCCATCCGCGCCGACAAATCGGTTGTCTGGAAGCGGAGTGACGTATCCCAGCCCCTGGAATTTTCCGGCACCAATCTGGTTGAGGCAAAATTCTTCGCCGAACGAAAGGCGGCTTCCTCCGGAACCAACGGATGCAAAGTGTACTTGAGCAACGGGGATGTCTTTGCCGGAGTGTTGTCGCAGCTGGATTCCGAAAACCTCACCCTGGCCACATCCTGTGCGGGCACGATGATTTTCCCGCGAAAGTCGGTCATCACGCTCGAATCCCTGCCGCAGGAAGGTCGCGCGATTTTTTCCGGCCCCACCGGACTCGATGGATGGATCATGGGCAAGGTGACGATTCCCGCAGCGGGCGACACCGGCGATTGGCGCTACACCAATGGCGCGTTCTATGCCACGCGCTCGGCGTCCATCGCGCGCGATCTGAAATTGCCGGACGAGGCGCGCATCGAATTCGACCTCGCCTGGAAAAGCACTTTGCAAGCGGCGGTTGCGCTTTACACCAGTTACATGCAGCCGATCAATCTGGCCAACAAGGAAGCGGAGCCGCAATTCGGTGGCTTTTACAGCCTTCAACTCAACAGCTTCATGGCTTCACTTCTCCCCGTGAAACAAAACAGCCCTTTGCTTTTCTTGGGCCAGATGCACGTCCCGACGTTCAGCCAGAAAAACCGCGCACACTTCGAACTCCTGACCAGCAAACCGGGTGGCCGGGTCATCCTTTTGGTGGACGGCCTGTTGATCAAAGAATGGATCGATCCAGACGGGTTCGCCGGGAGTGGCACTGGAATGCGATTCGTCCATCAAGGCCAAGGCGCGCTAAAGTTGAGCAACCTCCGCATCGCCGAGTGGAACGGCAAGATCGAACAAAAATCCACCAACGTCAGCGTCTTGAAAGAAGATATCGCGCGCCTCCTCAATGGTGACAAAGTTTCGGGTAAGCTGGAATCCTTTCGCGATGGAAAACTGGTCTTCGCAACCGCCAAGACCAAGCTCGAGATTCCCTTCAGCCGCGTGGCCGATGTCAAATTTCCCCGGGGCGCAAAAGACGACGAAACAAAATCATTGGTGCGCGCGTTTTTCCCCGATGGAGGCAGCGCGACGTTTCGATTGGAACGCTGGGATAATTCCGGCGCGGCGGGCACCAGCCCGAACTTTGGGCACGCGACCTTTGCGCCGAACACATTTGAGAAAGTGGAGTTTTACCCGGGCCCGCTGAAAAAGGCCGCGCCCGCCTCGGTGCCCACAAGTTTATTGCAGTGAACAAACGTTGGCGATTTTCCTCCAACGACGTGGCAGGTAGGGCGCGCCAATTCGTGCGCGCCGCTACGCAATTCACCCGACGGTGCGAAGAGACTGCCATGCCCACCCCACCGATGCGACTTAGGGCACACCGCATTTCGAAATCGCGGCCCCTGCCCCTGCTCCGCCGCGGGAGCCAACTTCCGATTTGCACACCTGCGGTTTTCGTTTAGCCTTCCGCCTCTCAGATGAAGAAATTTTTAATTATTTTGGCTATTCTTGCGGTGGCTGGTTACGGCGGATTCCGGTTCTGGAAAAAATGGGACGCGCAAAACCGCATCGCAAAAGCGCCCAAGCGCCCGACCACTGCGGCGGTCGAATCCCGCGACATCCATTTCTCCATCAACTCCGCGGGCGACATCGGGCCCGCTGACCAGGTTTCGGTGCGGCCGGAGGTGAATGGAAAAATCGCGGTCCTGCCCGTGGACATCGGCGACAAAGTTAAGAAGGGCGATCTTCTCTTCACCCTCGACGACGCGGATCTGCAGATCCAGCGCTCCTCGCGCCAGACCGACATCGAGGGCGCGCAATTGCAGGTGGAAAAGGCGAAACGCAATTATGAACGCGTGCAAAAGCTTTTTGGCGACAAGCTCATTTCTCGCGAGGAATTTGACAATGCGCGCACCGAATTTGACGTCGCGCGGAACGCCTTCACCCGCGCCGACCAGGCCTTGAGCCTGGTCGATTATAGTCTGACAAAAACTAAAATTGTCGCGCCCTTCGATTGCACCGTTCTCACCCGGCCCGTCTCGGTCGGGCAGGCAGTCTCGGGCTCGGGTGGTTTCAACAGCGGAACGGAAGTCCTGACCATCGCCAATCTGAAGGACATGGTCATCATGGCGCATATCAACCAGGTGGATGTAACGCGCGTCAGCGTCAATCAAAAGGTCGATGTGGAAATTGATTCGGTGCCCGGCTTGAAAATGGTCGGGACGGTCGAGCGGATTGCTCCGCAGGCCACGATCAAAAATAATCTCAAGGGATTCTCTGCGCGCATCGTATTGAAGGAAATCGACCCGCGTGTCCGCCCCGGCATGACCGCGAATCTCTCCATTCCGGTTGCGTCCGCACAGGATGTTTTGTCCATCCCGCTCGCGGCCGTTTTCACCGAAAACGGCGAACGCTATGCCTACGTGAAAAAAGACGAGGCCACCGAGCGGCGGCCCATCCAGATTGGCGTGACGGATTACAGCTACGCGGAAGTGACCAGCGGATTAGCCGCGGGGGAAATGGTTTCGCTCGAACAACCGGCGGATACTTTGAAAAAAGGTGCGCCGGCCTCGGGACAAAAACCCGGAGCAAAACCCACGGCAGGCGGTGGAGCGCGAACGAATCAGCCGGCGAGGCCAGGGGCCAGCGCGCACCGAGCAACGGGCCCTGCCTTTACAGGCCTGGCAGGGCGCATCACCCCGCAGCGCCCCGTTTGGAATTTTCCCGCTCCAAAACTTCCGGTCGCCTGAGTATGTCGCTCGTCGAACTTCGCAACGTCAGCAAGCTCTACCATCTCGGTGGCGAGGAGATCCGCGCGCTGGACGACATTTCGCTGGATATCGAGAGCGGCGAATTCATTTCAATCATTGGCCCATCGGGCAGCGGAAAATCCACGTTGATGCATATTCTTGGATGCCTGGATTCGCCTACGCGGGGCTCGATTCAGCTCGACGGGACGATGATCCAGAATGCGAACCAGCGCCAGCTCGCGGCCATTCGCAACCAGAAGATTGGGTTCGTTTTTCAATTTTTTAATCTGCTGCCCAAATTGAATGTGCTGCAAAATGTGGAGCTGCCGATGATTTACAGCGGAAAGAATTCCCGGGAGCGACGGGAACGCGCGGTCGCCGCACTCAAGCTCGTGGACCTGGAGAACCGGATGAAGCATCGGCCCTTTCAACTTTCCGGCGGCCAGCAGCAGCGAGTGGCTATTGCCCGGGCGCTGGTCAACAGCCCGAAGATTATTTTCGCCGACGAACCCACCGGCAACCTCGATTCGCATACCGGGGAAGCGATCCTCGAACTGTTCCGGAAACTAAGCCGTGAAGGGCGGACCATTGCGATCGTGACCCACGACCCGGAAATCGCCGCGCGCACCCCGAGGCGCATTGAAATCCGCGACGGAAAAATCGCCATCCATATCGACGCGAAACTGGCGGGGTTCAGCTTGAAGTCAGACCGAGGCGCAGACAACGCGGCCATGGAAAGTTCGAGCGGAAAAGCGGCGATATGAAACAATTCGATTTGAAATTGCGGACAAAACATTCGCCTCTCTGCGCGCTGCGATTTCCCCGTTCCGCTTTTAGATAATGAATCTTCTTAACGCCATCACCATTGGGTTCAAAGAAATCTGGGCACACAAATTCCGTTCCTTGCTCACGATGCTCGGCATCATTCTCGGCGTGGCCAGCCTCGTGGCCATGTCCGCGCTGA
>JBDSIW010000112.1:0-11134 GCA_039917795.1 Verrucomicrobiota bacterium
CGAGGAACGCGCCAATGGCTGCCATGAATTTGACGTCCCCAAAACCCATCGCCTCGCGGGGCAAAACGATTTCGCTGGTCGTGGCTTCGAGGTAAGGAGTTTCCTCGGTCTTAAATTTTTCGTCGCCGATTTGCAATGTGACGGGAGTCAGCCGGACGGATTCGGCGGCGAAACAGCGGTCGATCATTTCGACACGCGTGGCATTCAGGATGATGGCGTCGGAGTTGCGATAGAACAATTCTTCGTAGGGAATGTCCTGGTCTGGAAGTTTGAGGCAGGTTTCGGTAAAAAAAATCCTCGATCCCGGAGCGAGTGCAAATTTCTGCCGGCCGAAAAGCAATTTTCCGCCACGTAAAATCAGGTAAATCAAACCGCCGCCGAACGCGATGCCCAGAGCGCTTTGAATCAGCGAGGTTGAAATCTGGGTGACCCGATGAAGTTCCGGCACGAAAAAGGAACAGACAAATCCGACGACAATTCCGCCAAGCGTGATCTCGTCGGGAATGATAAAGTGCTCGAGATCGATAAACGTGGCGACGATGAATCCCGCCATGACGAGGCACATGACGAGCGCGAGCGGGGCTGATTGCATTCCAAAGCGCAGCCAGCATCCGAGAAAGGCAATGCCGGTGAGAAGCTCGACGAGAAAATAGCGGACGGAAATGGGCGCGGAACAATTTGCACATTTGCCGCGCAGGAAAAGCCATGTGAAGAGTGGAACATTCAGGAACCAGGGGATCGAGTAATTGCAATGCGGGCAATGGGATGGCGGGCTGACGACGCTTTCGTTGCGCGGCATTCGGTAGATGCAAACATTGAGGAAACTGCCGACCAAACAGCCGAAAACGAACAACACGAGCGACCAGAAATGGAAAGGCACGCGCGCCCAGATTTCGGGATCAAACATCGCTCTCATTATTTGCCATAAACATTTTCTTCCAGAGCGCGCCGCATGACATTTATGGGAGCGGCCCGACCGGACCAAAGCTCAAGCGCCTTCGCGCCCTGATAAAGCAACATGCCGATTCCATTGGCGGTTCGGCAACCTGCAAATTTGGCAGCGGTGAGCAAGGGCGTCTCGGCAGGACGATAAATCATGTCGTAAACAGCACGGGCGTTACTGAGCTGAAAACCTGTTCCGTCCAGCGGGGAAGGGTCGCTCGCCTTCAAACCGAGAGAAGTCGCGTTGATCAAAAGATTAACCGACGTTTTCGGAATGCCGACTTCCACTTTGCATTGGCCGTAGGTGGACTGAATTTCAGCGGCAATCTCGTCCGCCTTTTGACGGGTTCTATTCACGAGAAACAAATTCGCGACGCCATCCGCGGCCAATTTAAGCGCGGCCACGCGTCCTGCCCCGCCCGCGCCCAGAAGCAACACAGAGGAGTTTTTTAAATCGATATCCAAGTCTTCTTTGAGCGAACGCGTGATCGCATCCGCATCGGTGTTGAAACCGCGCGCCTGGATTTCAGAAACTTCACCAGCAGGAATTTCTGCGAGCGGAACCCAGTCGCCCTGATTATTTTTCGATTCAAAACGAATGGTATTTACCGCGCCCCAGACTTGTGCCGATTTGTCCAGAACCTCGACCATTCCCAGCGCAAGGAGCTTGTGCGGAATCGTGAGATTAAGACCGATATATTTCATCGCTTTCGCGCCGGCGATGGCGGATGCGAGATCGTTGGGGTGAACATCAAACGCGAGGTATCGCCAATTCAAACCCAGCGCGGCGATTCCCGCGTTCTGCATGGCGGGCGAGGCGGAGTGTTTCACGGGATGCCCATAAACGCCGCAATAGCGCGTCGCGGCATTGATCGGGTTGGAAAGCGGTTCCGGCACGCGAGGTTTATGGCAAAGGCAAAATCAAACTCAAAGGCTAAACTGCGGCGGGTGTTATTTGCGCCGAATTCACCCGACGCTGAAATAGAAAAAACCGAAGCATCGCTGCCTCGGCTTTTTTTGTTCTTTCTGACCTCGTTGGGCTCTTCGCCCAAGGATTAGTGGCGGTGTCCGCCGCGGTTGTCACAACCGTAATTATCCCAGCCGCGGCCGTAATGACCCCGGTTATCCCAACGTGAATATCCGGACCGGTAGGACGGGTAGGAATAATAACTTGGGCTGGGCACGTAAACGACGCGCGGAGGCGCATAAATCACTTGCGGCGGCTCGCAGTATTCCGGTTCGGAATAATAAACCGGCGGAGCGGGTCTGCTAATGATCACGCGTCCGGGGAGCGGAATCGGCGGAAGCGGCAAACGGAATCCAAGATCCACGTGGACGCCTGCCTGGGACGCAACAGCCGTTCCGAAAAGAACCGCTGATAACAATATTAATTTTTTCATACGCGAGATTCGACGATGGAATTCACGAAATATTTCATTTTCACGTCACATTTAATTTTTCTAACTTCGAATAATCCCTGAACTAGTCCGTCTATGCGCGGCCTGTCTTTTCGAGTGGGAAGCACAAATGAAAATGCGACGTGGATTTCTCCACTTCGCTCCTTGGCTTTTTGTACTGGCGGTCCGTCCCACGATCAGGTCACGAGGCAGGCGGGTACCGACGCTGCCAAAATCATTGGCTTTGCACGATTCTATTTGGACTTGCCCGCCTTCTTAATCGGGACCGTGGCGACCGTTTGCAGAATACGGCTCGCGATCTTATAGGGATCGCCTTGAGAATTCGGGCGGCGATCTTCCAGGTAACCCTTGTAGCCATTGTTGACGAAGCTGTGCGGGACGCGGACAGAGGCTCCGCGATTGGCAATGCCGTAGTTAAATTTGTCGATCGATTGCGTTTCGTGAAGACCGGTCAGGCGAAGATGATTATCCGGTCCGTAGACCGCGATGTGCTCGTTCTTGTATTTGTCGAACGCGGCCATCAACGATTCGAAATATTCCTTGCCCCCGACGTCACGCATATGGGTGGTCGAGAAATTCGAGTGCATTCCGGAACCGTTCCAATCGACATCTTTGCCGAGCGGTTTGCAGTGGAAGTTCACATCCACGCCGTATTTTTCGCAAAGGCGAACTAGAAGATAACGAGCCATCCAGACCTGGTCTGCGGCGCTCTTGGAGCCTTTACCGAAAACCTGGAATTCCCATTGCCCCTTCGCCACTTCAGCATTGATGCCCTCATGATTGATGCCTGCGTCGAGGCAAAGATCCAGGTGGGTATCGACGATTTCGCGAGCGATGCAGCCGACGTTCTTATAACCCACGCCGGTGTAATATTCGCCCTGTGGCGGGGGAAATCCGCCGCCAGCCGGAAAGCCAAGGGGCGCGCCATCTTTGTAGAGGAAATACTCCTGTTCAAAACCGAACCAGGCACCTGGATCATCAAGAATCGTCGCGCGGGAATTCGTCGGATGTGGCGTCTTTCCGTCCGGCATCATGACTTCGCACATCACGAGCGCGCCATTTTTCTTGGTGGAGTCCGGAAAAACCGCTACCGGCTTCAGCATGCAATCTGAGCTTTTACCTTCGGCTTGGCGTGTCGAGCTGCCGTCGAAACCCCACATGGGAAGGTCGTCCAGTTTCGGAAAACTTTTAAAGTCCTTGATTTGAGTTTTACCGCGAAGGTTCGGGACAGGTTCGTAGCCATCGAGCCAGATGTATTCGAGTTTGTATTTCATGAGTCGGTATCCGGATTATTTTGGATATTATTGCGCTGATTTTTCCACGTTCCCCGTGGTTAAAATCGTTAAGCAACTACCCTGCCGACTTGGGAATCGCTTTCCAAGGACGAATATTTCACCAGCGATGGCGCGGGAATTCTCGCACCGGAAATTTTATTTCACATCGGAGGGAAGGAAAACCTTCTGTTTTCTTTTGACCAATCTGGGCCGATTTATTCACGGATTCAGCGAACATTCGGCCAATGCCAGCGGGACACATGGCAGCATGATGAGATCAAAACGCGGTCACCGCGGAGGCGCGGAGCCGCGGAAATTTTTGCTTTTTCTTCTTTTCTCTGCGTCTCCCCGACTCCGCGGAAAATTGGCATTCAATCCTATACTCTTTCCAACCCGGCAGACGTAACTCATATTGAAAAAGTCGCGGCAATTTCGAATATGTTGCAAGTAAAAGACACCTTAAGATCGACGGTTAACTTAACCTTCGACGGTCGCGTCCATAAAGTTTACCACGGCCCCGACGCCCGGACTCGGTTCTCCAACGAGGTCCGCGTCCTGAAACATCTCGAAGAAAGAGGCTGCGGCTTCGTGCCCCGCCTGCTCGAAACCAACCCCGCCCTGCCGCGCATCACTACCACCAATTGCGGAAGTCGCGTCGAACATCTCGACGAGAACCGCATCCAGGAATTATTTGCCGAGCTGGAACCCTTCGGGGTGCGCCACGAAGATCCCGACAAGCGCAACGTCACCTATCGCCAGAGCGACGGGCGTTTTTGCATCATTGATTTTGAATTTTCCACCATTCTTCCCCACTTCAACGAGCCCCCAAAGCATGGATAAAAAACTGACCAAATCTCCGCAACTGAAATGGTTCGGCTGGACGGATCGTGGAAAGGTCCGCCCAAACAACGAGGATGCTTTTTTGGGCCTGCAATTCGATGCCCGCGAAGTGCACCACCTGGGAAAGCACGGCGAAGCCACCATGTCGAACGCCGACTTTGTTTTTGCGGTGAGCGACGGCATGGGCGGCGCGCTGGCCGGCGAATACGCCAGCCGCATCGCCGTGGAAAAAATCACCAAGCTTCTGCCCCGTTCATTTCACCAGTCCGCCCTTGGCCTGGAAGCGGGTTGCGGCGACGTTTTGACGGAGTTATTCAGCCAAACCCATCGCGCGCTCGCGTATCTCGGCGACAGCTACGAGGAGTGCGCAGGAATGGAAGCCACCTTGAGCCTCGCCTGGTTTACACCAGGCTGGATGTATTTCGCCCACATTGGCGACAGCCGGATTTATTACCTCCCGAAGCGCGAAAAAAAAATCAAACAACTCACCCACGACGATACCCACGTCGGGTGGCTGTTTCGAAATGGAAAGCTCAACGAACGCGAGGCCCGGGAGCATCCTCGGCGCAATGTGTTGCAAAAAGCCCTGGGTGGAGGGAATCAATTCGTAGACCCGCAAATCGGAGCGGTGGCGTACGAGCCAGGAGACCTGTTCCTTCTTTGCACGGACGGGTTGGTGGAAAAACTTTACGACAGCCAGTTGGTTGAGGTTCTGCGCTCCGCCAATTTTTCCAATGGGAAAACCAATCCCGCCCAGCTGTTGGTCAACGAATCTCTGGAGAAAAATTGCCGCGATAATTCAACCGCCTTGGTCGTGCGAATTGGTTGAACGCCCGCAAATACGGCCGACTATTTCTCAGCCTCAATCGCTCGGGCGACTTTCTCAACACGCTGGACAAAGTTACTGGAGAGCTGGTTGACGGCTTCACCAAATTCAAAAATCTGCTCCGCGCTCATGTTCTTCAGCGTGGGAAATTCTGCAAAAGCAATTTCTGTCATGGCGTGCGCCACGCTTTCCTCCAACGCTGCGGCATCCGCATTTTCGCATGATTCCTCCCGCAAGGAATTTTTGAAATCCATCCCGATCGTTCTGCCGCTTCGTTGGAGCACGGGGAAAGATTCGCCGGATTTCCGATCGTCCGCAATCGGGGGAAATCCTGAATGATTCGAGCGTCCGCGCCGGGTAAGTCGGAATCCGCCAGACTCCAGTCAAAAAAAAATACGCCGCCCCGAATTTCTCCGGGGCGGCGCAATGCATTTTCAGACTGCGGAAACGGAATGGCTGATTAGTGGGCTTCGCCGTGGTAGCCTTCTTCGCCGTGTTCGGCGAGATCGAGACCCGTGCTTTCAACTTCTTCGCTGACGCGGAGGCCGAAGATCGCTTTCACGATGAAAGCAATCACTATGGTACCCACGGTCGCCAGGACAATCGTCAACCCGATCGCTTTCAATTGCTCGATCCAGAGGCCGTGGTTGGCAACGATCTTATCGAGGCCATTTGCTTTGGCGTAGGAATTGGCATCGGTCAGGTTCGGGTTCACTTTGCCCGTGGCGAGAATGCCAGTCATCAGAGCGCCCAGTGTTCCGCCGACGGCGTGAACACCGAACGTGTCCAGGGCGTCGTCATAACCGATCATGCCTTTCAATTTCGTAACGGCGAAGTAAGGGATCGCTCCCGCGAGAACGCCGATAATCATTGCGCCTTGCGCGTCCACGAAACCGGTTGCCGGAGTGATCACAACCAATCCTGCAACGGCGCCCGAGCAGAAACCGAGGATACTGGGCTTACCGCGAGAAATGTATTCCAGCAAAGGCCAGACGAACGAGGCCACCGCCGTCGCGAGTGTCGTGGTCATGAACGCGTTCGCAGCGATTCCGTCCGCCGCCACCGCGCTGCCCGCGTTAAAACCGTACCAGCCGACCCAAAGCATTCCGGTGCCGACCATGCAAAGCACCATGCTGTGCGGCTGCATCGGTTCCTTGGGAAAGCCCATGCGTCTTCCCAGAATCATGCAGAGGATCAGCGCGGACCAACCGGAAGACA
Organism: Verrucomicrobiota bacterium; assembly: GCA_039917795.1. Lineage (GTDB taxonomy): Bacteria > Verrucomicrobiota > Verrucomicrobiia > Limisphaerales > CANJXF01 > CANJXF01. The sequence goes on from JBDSIW010000112.1 coordinate 6,519, forward strand.
TGTGAACCACCGTTCCACCGGCGAAATCGATTGCCTTGATTTTCGCGTCGCCATTCCAGACGCCGTTCATCCATCCGTCAACGCCCCAGATCATGTGGGCGAGCGGGAAATAAACGACGAACATCCAAATGACCACGAAAGCGATAATCGCTTTGAACTTCATGCGTTCCGCGATCGCGCCAATGATCAAAGCCGGTGTAATGATCGCGAACATCATTTGATACATGGAGAAAACGTTCTGGGAAACCCACCCCGCGTAGTCTGTGTTCACTGCCGAATCGACGCCCTTCAAAAAGAAGTACTCCGTGCCGCCGAGAAATGGGGCGATGGCTGAACCAGTGAAATTTTTTCCGAACACAAGGCTGTATCCGCAGATAAACCAAAGGATCGTGACGATCCCCGTGATGCCGAGACATTGGGCGAGGACGGAGAGGACGTTTTTGCGACGGACGAGGCCGCCGTAAAACAACGCCAGTCCGGGCAAAGTCATGAACAACACCAACGCCGCGCTGGTCATCATCCACCCGTTGTGGCCGGGCCCAGGCGACGTCGCAATGGCGGTCGGCGCATTCGTTTGGCGCGCGCCATTGTTGATGTAAGCTTCGATGTCCGCGAGCCGATCCTCCGTGGTGGGCGCCTTGGCGGCCGGCGCGGCGGCTGCGGCCGGGTCGTTGGTCTGCGCCTTCGCGTCAAAGCCAGCGAGCAATCCGACGATCCCGATGAGAAGTAAAAAAATTTTCATGGTTTGTTTGGTTCGTTGCATGGTGGGGGTTACACGGCTTGCTCGCCTTTTTCTTCGGTGCGGATGCGGATGGATTGTTCTACGGGAGAGACGAAAATTTTTCCGTCGCCAATTTTTCCTGTCTTGGCGGACTTCAGGATCGCGGCAACTGCGGCTTCCACCTGGTTGTCGGCGAGCACGACCTCCACTTTGATTTTGGGGAGGAAATCCACGGTATATTCGCTGCCGCGATAGATTTCGGTGTGACCCTTCTGGCGGCCGAACCCTTTGACTTCGATGACCGTCATGCCCTCGATCCCGACGTCGCTCAGCGCGTCCTTCACTTCCTCCAGCTTGAATGGTTTGATTACAGCTTCGATTTTTTTCATAATGGTTAGATAAAATTCCGTCGAAGCCGTTTAGCAATGGCGGTGCCAACGGAATTTTCCCGTGACGCGAACCCGCTAAAACGCCTGATTCCATTGGGGATTATCGCCGTGACCAATTTTCAAACGAGCAGCAAAGTTCTGCGGCAATTTCGCCAAGCTGGTTTTTTTTGCCCACACCCGAGGCCGACATTCTACTGGTCAAGAGCGAGCGAAGAAGCGCGAAGGTTTTGGAATAAACTGATCTGTTGCAGAAAGACGTCGGCAGCAACTTCAGCCGTAGATGACCAGGTGAATATTCTCGGGCAGACTCCTGGCAACTTCTGTTACGATGTTCCCTTTCAACAAAGAAACGAGACCCCTGCGATGCGTCGAGCCGAGCGCTAGAATATCGATTCCGATGGTGGCCGAGAGATCGAGGATGGTGGTAGCAGGGCTTTCGCTCACCGCATAGAGCGGCAACACCGGCACGTTATGTTGCGCGCCGAGCTCCAGCATCGCGTACATGATTTCGGCGGCTTTGGCGTCGTCCTGCCACCTCGGCCTATCGGCTGTTTCCAATCGACCGGGTAAGGCTACCGCCAGTTCCTTCACAAAGAGGACGTAAAGGATTCCTTGCCGCAACCGCGCTTCTTCCATGGCGAATTTCAAGACCGGCGTAATGCCTCGGGCCGCCACGAGAATTGATTGGCCGGGCGAGAGATTGAGTTTGAGCGTTGGCAACAGCCCCGGCGCAACGTGCGCAGCCACCTCCTCGCTCACCGTCAGCGTGCGCAAGCCGGCCCGTTTTTGCGCGTAACCGCGCAAGCCGAATCCAAGGATCAAAACGCAGCAGGCAAAAAAAAGCGCGTCCTGTTTTGTTTTTGCCACCGTCAATTCGACGCAAAACAAGATCACAAACGTGACCGTCATAATTCCGCGTTCGTACCAAACCAATTTCAAATTTTTGTTAAACGAGCAAGAACCTAGATTGACCGTGATCGCGCCGATGACCCCGATTGCATACAAACCCATTAGCGACTCCAAACTGTTCGAGAACAAAACCACCAGGACTGGCAGGATCGCCGCCGTGAGCAATGGGAACACCGGGACGCCGTAACCGTTGAGCTTCGTAAATTTCTTTGGCATCTCGCCGTCACGCGCCAGCATGTAGAGCAAACCGATCAAAGCGCCGATCGCCGTGTTGACGGCGCTGAGCAACAAGAGTCCAACCACCACACCCACGATCACCCCGAAGATTTTGCCGAAGCTCGGGCCAATCGCCGCCGTGGCGTAGATTTCGCCAAGCACGCTCAACATGTCCTCCCAACGAATGTGGAGAATTTTCGCGTAGGACTTCGGCACCGAAAGCATCGCCCAACCCAGGAGAGACGTGCCGATCACCACTTCCGCAGCCACGGGCCAGATCGCGCGGCGCGCCGTCCGGGAAATCTGCGGCGCTTCGAGACTGGAACCCGCGTTGAGTTTCATCACGCCAGTGAGGTTGGCGATGGCCTCCACTCCGCTCAGGGCCAGGATCATTCCCGTAAACGCCAGCCAACTCCTTCCAAACCCGGCTTGCGGAAGCTCCAGATTCTTCAAGGAAAGATGCGGAATGCTCCACACGATGATCAGCAGCACTACGATCGCCATGGGCGCGGCGAGGGACAACGCCATACTGCCGCTGTGTTTCGGGCCAAAATAATTGAGAAGAACCACCGCGACGATCAGGCCAATCGTCGCCATTGGAATCCACGGTTCCGGCACGCGAAAATATTTCATCGCCGCCCAACCGCTCATGGCCGCCGTGACAGTAAAATTGGCTACGAGCAACAACGCACCCATCACGGCAAGAAATCGGCTCTGCTCTCGCGCGGCAGAATAAACGCCCCCGCCGTCGGGAAAATGTTTGCAGACGATGACGTAGTTGTAGGCGACCAAACCGGTCAGCGCGCATACCGCGAGAATGATCGGCAGTGCCGCGTAGCTCCCGATGGCGAAGCTGGCGCTAAACGCGAACCCAATAACGTAAGCTTTGCTGGTCCCCCAATCGCCGTAGAGCAACGCGGCGGCTCGTTTCCAATCCAGGTTGCGCGGCCGATGAATTCCCGCGCTATCCATGCAAAGCCCCGAGACGCGGCACCGCGCTTTTAATTGAAGGCTGAAAAAATTGAGTCATTGGCAGGGGATTGTGGGATCAAGAGGAAGTCTTCGTCAATGCAGAGTCCAAGGCGGAGGTGCGCATCTTGACGTTGGCTACGGAGCGCCGGTTTGCAAGCGGCTTTGCGGCACATTTTTTCAAGCGGCTGGTGGGTGTTCGTTCCCCGTCCTGGTTTATTGAGCGCAAAGCCGACCGCAGGTCGGCGCTTCGTTCGCAGCAACCTCAAGATGCGCCCAGCGCGGAGAAGCCTCTTGCAACCCAGTCTCAATTAACTTATTTTAGCCAGACATTGAGCGAGCCACATCCAGACAGTCCTGCGGAAGAGAATTTGCCCATGCCCGTTCTTTATCCATTGAGCGACGTCCGCGCGGGTGTGTCGGTCCGGATCAAACGGGTTTCCGCTTCGCCCGAAATCACCAATCGGCTGCGCGAGATGGGCTTTTGCGAGGAGCAAAAAATCCGATTGATCAGCCGGCAATCCAACCTCATCTGCCAGGTTTGCCACGCGCGGCTGGGCATCAGCAGCCAGTTGGCGGAGAAAATTCTGGTCGAACCGCTCACCGGACAACAAGCCGCCTGATATGTCAGAGTCGAGCCAACCCCTGACTTCGCTGCAAGTCGGCAGCGCCGCCATCGTCACGGAAATAAAAATTCCACCCGCCGACCGCGCCCGCCTGCTCGAAATGGGTTTGCTCGTCGGCACGCCTGTGCAACTCGTCCGCTTCGCGCCAATGGGCGACCCGGTGGAGATCAAAGTGCGCGGTTACAACCTGACCATTCGCAAACACGAGGCGGAACAGATTTTTGTGAGGGTGAATTGATTCGGAACATGCCAACTAAACGTCAAAACTTTACTTACGTAGTCGTCGCCGCCATTAGCGGAATCATTTGGTTTGGAATTGCTCTGGTCTTGGATTCGGGCTGGGCGATTCCAACAAAACAAATTTTACCATTTATAGGCGCGATGCTTTGCGCATGTCTGACCGGACTCTTCGTCTCTCTTTTGATTTACAAGCCATCCCGTCAAACGTCTCACGTTATTTTTATTTGCCTAACATTTGCGACATTACCGTTAGCTGTCCTTGTTTTTGCTTTATTGCTCTGGATGATGCGCCGATTACTCGGAATTGAATTTCAACCAGCCGTATCAACATCCCACGAACTAGAACTGATTGTTTCGACTTATCTTCTTGGTGGATTGCTAAGTATTTTTACGCCGTTTCTTTTAATCCTCTCAATAGCAAACAATTATCTGATGCGTTTTTTGGTTCAGAGGCAAATCAAAGAGTCAGTCCCGAGGCCAACATGAATTCCGAGATTGTTTCGAGCGAGAGGATAATTTTCCAAACTTCGCAATCCTCAAAGTCGA
>JBDSIW010000113.1:0-7557 GCA_039917795.1 Verrucomicrobiota bacterium
GCAAGCTCTGGGTGAGCAGGAGAATCTGAAATCGACGACGGTGGCACGCGGTGAATTGATTCAATTCACGATCCAGCCGAAAGCCGATCATGTCTGCGACACGACGCTGTTGGATTTTCAACTCACCGAGCTCGGAGGAGAGAAACGGATTTGGAACCTGACCAATGAGGTGGCGCTGGATTTCCTCAATCAAAATCCGCGCGCGGACACATTTGGAAATGCGGGCGTCTGGCATTTCATTGATCTGGCCAACATGCCGAAAAGTTTTGGTGAAACAAATTCGCCGCTCCCGCGCCTTGCCTCTTTGCTGCGCGAGAAATCTGCCGATACGACGGAGTTGCAGGCCGCAGCTCTTGAAATACAACAAAGCCTTGAATCCGGTTCATCCGCTGGGTTGAAGGAGGATTTGCTGACCGCGCGCGGCGCTTTTTGGTTCCCAATTCGTTCCAACGAGAAACTGTTTTCAAGCGAGACGACGAAATCACTGGCCACGTTGAAAATGGAATTGGCGGGTCTGAAAAATACTCCGCCACCGCCGGTTTTGTTTGCGCACGGTCTGCAGGATGGCGGCGTTCCCGAGAGCTCGATGGCGGGATTTCACGACGTGAAGATTCATGTGCGCGGACGATACGACCGGCTTGGCGATTTGGAGCCGCGCCGCTTTCCGCGCATTCTCGCCGGCGACGAGCAAAAGCCGATCACCGAAGGAAGCGGCCGACTGCAACTGGCCGATTGGATCGCCAGCGCGGACAATCCGCTGACCGCGCGCGTGATGGTGAATCGCATTTGGCAGCATCATTTCGGCGAGGGCATAGTGCGCACGCCGAATAACTACGGAAAACTTGGCACCCCGCCGACACACCCGGCGTTGCTCGATTTCCTCGCGCAGGAATTCGTGAAGTCCGGTTGGTCCATCAAAGCGATGCACCGCGCGATGATGTTGTCTGCGACCTATCAGCAAAGTTCGGAGAATCCCGCCACGGTGAAAACCGACGCCGATAATAAATTCTTTAGCCGGATGAACCGGCAGCGCTTGGAGTCCGAAGTTTTACGCGACAGTTTGTTGAGCGTGGCGGGCAATTTGAATTCGGCCTTCGGGGGGCCGTCATTGCGCGATTTCAGCACGAATCGCCGCACGCTTTACATCACCACCATTCGGTCCGATCGTGCGACCTACCAGTTTCTCTTTGATGCCGCAGACCCGAACGCGATTGTGGACAAGCGCATCGATTCCACGGTTTCTCCGCAAGCGCTGTTCCTGATGAATCATCCGTTTGCGCTGGCGCAGACCAAGGCGCTGTCGGGACGAGTCGCCCAATTGGAAAACGCGGGAGACGAAAAGAAACTCCAATGGCTTTATGAAACGCTCTACGCGCGGGAGCCGTCGTCACAGGAAATAAAGATCGGTTTTGAGGCGTTGACGAAGGCACGCGCCGGGCAGAGGGAGAATTCCGATGAATTGGCCTGGGAACAATATTGCCAAGTGCTGCTTTGCGCGAATGAATTTATTTATGTAGATTGAAAGCCATCGCCATGAATTTCCCCAATCAAAATTTCCGATCAATGACACGAAGGAAGATGCTGAAGAAATTTGCCAATGGTTTCGGCATGTTGGGCCTGGCGAATTTGCTGTCCGAGAATTTTGTTTCCAGCATTTTGGCGGGAACGGCGAATCCTTTGAACGTTCAGGCTCCGCAATATTCCGCCAAGGCCAAACGGATTATTTTTTTATTCATGGCGGGGGGACCGTCGCATGTTGACACCTTCGATCCCAAACCGCGTTTGTTAACCGACATGGGCAAACCGCTTCCGTTTGCAAAACCCCAACTGGAACGGACCAAGACTGGAAACCTTCTTGGCTCGCCCTGGAAATTTCAGAAGCACGGCCAGTCGGGCACCGAGGTGAGCGAACTTTTTCCGCACATCGCGACCTGCGTTGATGACCTGTGCGTCATCCGCTCAATGGTGGCAGACAACATCAACCACAATGGCGCGTGCCTTCAGATGAACACGGGCGAGCAGGCCTTTTCGCGACCTAGCCTGGGTTCGTGGTTGCTCTACGGCTTGGGCAGCGAGAACCAAAACTTGCCCGGGTTTGTCGTGATCAGCCCCGCGCAGCCCGCCCAAGGCGCGCCGCTTTGGAGTTCAAGTTTTCTGCCTGCAGCGTATCAAGGCACGCTCGTTTCCGACCTGAAAAATCCAATCGATAATTTGCGCAACCCAATTTTTTCTTCGAAACAGCAGCGCGAGCAATTGGACGTGCTGAAGCAAGTGAACCAGCTTCACGAAGCGCAGCGCGAAGAAGACAGCCGGCTCAGCGCGCGCATTGAATCATTCGAACTGGCCTTTCGCATGCAGGCGAAAGCGCCGGAGGCTTTTGACATCGCGGGTGAATCAGAGGAGACGCAAAAACTTTACGGGGTTGGCGAATCCACTACCGAAATTTTCGGCAAGCAGTGTTTGATGGCGCGCCGTCTGGCGGAGCGCGGCGTACGCATGGTGCAGGTTTATCACACACAAACGGACAAGCGCAAAAGCTGCCAACTCTGGGATCAACACGGCGATTTGAAACGAGAATTACCGAATAATTGCGCGGCGGTGGATAAACCCATCGCGGGGCTTTTGAAGGATTTAAAAGCGCGCGGGATGCTGGAAGACACGCTCGTCGTCTGGGGCGGCGAGTTTGGCCGCACACCAACCGCGGAAGGGACGGATGGGCGCGAGCATCATCCATTTGGTTTCACGATGTGGATGGCTGGCGGTGGGGTGAAAGGCGGGATCGTTCATGGCGCGACCGATGAATTCGGCTGGCACGCGACTGAAAACAAAGTTCACGTTCACGATTTGCACGCGACGATTTTGCACCTCATGGGAATCAACCACGAGAAGCTCACCTACCGCTACAGCGGGCGTGATTATCGACTGACCGATGTTCACGGAAAAATCGTGACCGAGATCTTGGCTTAACTCTCCGCAGGTGGCTTTACAATTTGCGCAAGCGAAAGAACTCGGCGGCAGTTGAAATCGGAACCACTGCGGTATTCATCACACCATCGGAAGTAATTGCCGGTTGTGGATCGAGTTCGGTGAAATTCGGAGGCGACAACGTGACCGAATGCTGCAGAACGACAGAGTTGACCGAAGTCGGCCAAGAGAGAATCACGTCCGTGCCGGATTGAGAAATGGTCAGCGTGGGCGCACCCAATTCATAAATTAGGCCGGCAATCCCACCGAGCAATAATTTCGACCCGTCGGGCGTCACATCCAATCCAAAGTATTGCGCGCTTCCGCCGGTGACCGCATCCAACTCGGCTTTGGTATAGGTGGTGAACTGTGAACCAAGGCTGGTTGCGCTAGTCAAGTTGTAAACCTGAACACCGTTATCAGTCGTCTGGACATAAAGGTAGCCGCCGCGTTCCAACACCGTCCAGACACCAAAACTACCGCCGCCGGTCAGCGTCCCCGCGTTGCCCAAAAGCGTTTCTGCACCGGTAGCGAGATTCACCGCGTAAAAGTTGGGATTGTTATTTTGCCCGGCATCTCCGTAGTAGGCAAAGCCGCTGTAAACATCGCCCACACGCACATTCCGAACGCGTGTCGTCACACTGGTCGTAATAAATCCGCTGGAATTCCACGCCGGGTTGGAACTCAAGGAAAAAGGGTCGGCCACGACATCCGTGAGGTAAAGTCGCTTCCGGTTTCCCGAGTTATAGTCCGTGTAAATGATGGTGTTGTCATCCACCCAATCAAATCCTTCGGCTGTTTGGCCGCCAGGGGTCGCGGCATCGACCCGGTGAGCCCCGTCGAAATCATAGCGTGAGATAAGACCATTCAAGGCCGCGCCGCTGCCTGATCCCATCATATAGGTGGTCCGGTTGATTCCTCGAAATGGGGCGACCATTCGATGCTCGAGCGGAAGTGCCGTGTTGTTGATGACAATCTCAGCCACGCTCGACCCCGAAGGATAACGACCGAAGCCCATTGGGCTATTGATCTGGTTGACGAAATTATCCCCGTCGAAAATGCGGGGATTGAACGCGCTGCTGGCTCCGCCAAGATCAGAGCCAAGGTTTATGGCCACGCGGAGCTGCAGTTGCTCCGGCAAAAACGGAGTGGCGTGAGCAAGAGTGGCGATGAGAAAGGAGCCGACTATAAAAACTCTCATGATAATAAAATAATGGCGAACACACAGTGGGATTGGAGAACAATCTAATTCTGCGCCAGAAAAACACAAAAAAAAATCGTTTCAGGAAAGAGTTAATTGAGAAAAAAAGAATTTGGACTTGAGAAATGATGACATTTGGGTAATAACTTTCCGCGGTCCAGCGCGAAAAGTTTAGGAAACGCGAAACGCTCTTTGCAAAAATTTCAGGTTTTAACCCTGCCATGTTCGTGTTCAGAAACAAATCCTTGGACCGTAATTAAACAAATAACGGAACCTTGCTTCGCTGTGCGGCCGACAGGCCTTAACTGGAAGTCGAATGCCGCCGAATGGGTTCCACTGTTTCACTTAAGTTCAAAGGAACTGTGACCACGGCATTGCGGTGGGGTTATCTTTTACAAATGACGAGTCAAGCGAAAGCTAGCTCGTCATTTTGCTTTTCAACTGGAAAGCGCACGCAAATCAAGATTCTTTTCGGGCAATTGCGCCCTTGCTCTGTTAAATTCTCGCAATGGCCGAGAGTGACTTGTTTTTGCCGCCCGACTTGAAGGAGAATTTGAATCCTCCCTCTGAAACTTCCAGGTCTTTTCAGAATCAACCACTGGCCGCCCGAATGCGCCCGCGGACTCTGGATGAATATGCCGGACAGAAACATATTCTCGCGAAGGGAACTCTGCTTCGACGCGCCATCGAGGCGGATCGAATTCAATCGCTGATTTTTTACGGGCCGCCCGGGACGGGGAAGACTTCTCTCGCGCAAATCATCGCCAATCAGACGAAGAATAAATTTGAGCGTTTGAGTGGCGTGGAATCCAATGTCGGGGACATGCGACGCGTCCTGGCGGCGGCCGCGAATCGCCTCGAAAATACCGGCCAGTCCACGATCCTGTTCATCGACGAGATTCACCGCTTTAACAAATCGCAACAGGACATTTTGTTGCCGGATGTCGAGAGCGGCGTCGTTCGCTTGATTGGCGCAACCACGCATAACCCATTTTTCTTCGTCAATTCGCCGCTCGTTTCCCGTTCCCAGATTTTCGAATTGCAACCGCTCAATGAGGAGGACGTTTACGAACTGCTGCATCGCGCCTTGCTGGACGAAGAGCGCGGACTGGGCCACATGAAAATTCACGCCGACGAATCCGCCCTGCGCCATCTGGCAAAGATCTCCGACGGCGATGCGCGCAAAGCGTTGAACTCCCTGGAAATTGCCGCACTCACCACGTCCCACTCGGCCAGCGGGTTCATCGAGGTGAACCTTAACGTGGCGGAGCAATGCATTCAAAAAAAGGCGATCGTTTATGACGGAGATGGCGATGCTCATTACGACACCATTTCCGCGTTCATCAAATCCATGCGCGGAAGCGATCCCGACGCTTCGCTTTATTGGCTGGCGAAAATGATTCACGCCGGCGAAGACCCGCGCTTCATCACCCGCCGCATCGTAATTTGCGCGGCGGAAGACGTGGGCCTGGCCGATCCGATGGCGTTGATCCTTGCGCAAGCGGCACACAACGCTTCCGAGTTTATCGGGTGGCCCGAGGCGCGAATCCCGATTGCTGAGGCGACGATCTACATCGCCACGGCGAACAAGAGCAACAGCGCTTACCTTGCCATTGATGCTGCCTTGGAAGATGTCCGCGCCGGCCGAACCCTCGCTGTGCCGCAACATTTGAGGGACAAACATTACGCGGGCGCCCAGCGACTTGGCCACGGGGAGGGTTATCAATATGCCCACGATGGCTCGGATCATTTCGTGCCGCAGGATTATCTCGGGACGGTGAAACATTATTACGAGCCAACCGACCAGGGCGTGGAGAAAAAAATCAAGGAGCGCGTGGAAAAATGGCGGGCTCAGCTGGACAAATTGAAAACGGATCAGATTGAGAGCCATTTGAAAAAGGCGAAATGAAAAACAAATTGCGTGTTGAACTGCGAGGACGATTGCACAGCCTTTCTGTCATTGAACGCAGGCAATTCTCGAACCAGGCCTGTGCTCTCCTGAAAAAACAACCCATCTGGCAAAGCGCAAATGTCATTTTGTTTTACGCGCCATTGGCGAATGAAGTGGACGTATGGCCTCTGTTTTCCGAAGCGCAGGCTTCCGGTAAAATCGTCTCGCTCCCAAAGTTCGTGGATGGGAAAACTTGGTATGTTGCGAGCCAGATTACCGACCTAACAGCGCATTTGGCAGTGGGCCAATTCGGAATCCGCGAGCCGAACGTAAATTGCCCGGAGATTTCTTTAAACAGTCTGGACTTGGCGTTGGTGCCTGGGCTAGGTTTTGACCTGATGGGGCGACGACTCGGTCGGGGCAAAGGGTTTTATGACCGATTGCTTGCACAAATTTCCGGAACAAAATGCGGCGTGGGCTTTGACGAACAAATTGTCGAGGCGATTCCCACAGAGCCGCACGATGTTTGTTTAAATTGTATTTTGACACCAACGCGCTGGGTGAATGCACGCCCGGCGCGCGGTTCTAATGAGTTTTTCGGATAACAGTTTTATTGCTGGCGCCGCCATCTTCACGGTGGGCGCGGGACTTGGCTATCTCCTGCTCCGCTGGAAAGAACGCAATTTGCGCGCGAGCCAGGCCGCGCGCGAGTGCTCGTTTCAGGACAACTCCCGCCGGGAAGCTGAAACTTTTTTGCGTGAGTCCCGCCTCGCCGCGAACGAAGAAGCCCTCAAAATGCGCGCGCAAGCCGAGCAGCTTCTCGCCACCCATCGAAGCGAAATCACCCTCGCCGAACAGCGATTGAACGAGCGCGAAATCCTGGTGAACCACCAATTGGAAAAATTGATTCAGGAAGAAAAGCTCTGCCAGCAAAGAGCGGAGTTGCTTCAGGCCAAGGAACGGAAAGCCCAGGATCTCGAGGCCGAATTGGTGGTCCTGAGCCAGCAGCGCCGCATGGAATTGGAAACCATTTCCCAACTGACGAGCGCTGAGGCGCGGGCCCGGTTATTAAAACAAGTCGAGCAGGATTCGATGCGGGACGCCGGGAATCTGACCCGGCATATTATCGAAGACGCGAAGGTCAAGGCGGAGGTTCAGGCGCGAAAAATCATCAGCCTCGCCATTCAGCGCTACGCCGGCGAACACACGTTTGAAACCTCGACCGCGACGGTGGCCTTGAGTGGCGACGACATGAAAGGCCGGATCATCGGCCGCGAAGGCCGAAATATCCGCGCTTTTGAAGCTGCGACAGGAATCACGGTGTTGATTGACGACACACCAAACGCGGTGGTGCTTTCCGGTTTTGACCCAGTTCGCCGGGAGATCGCGCGCGAAGCGATGGAGCGATTGATCCTCGATGGGCGCATTCACCCGACTCGCATCGAAGAAGTCGTGGCGAAGGTTTCGCAGGAGATGGATGAATCCATCGTGCTTGCTGGCG
>JBDSIW010000114.1:0-3353 GCA_039917795.1 Verrucomicrobiota bacterium
GGGATTTAATTTATTATTTGAGCCGCCCGGGACAAGTTCCGCTGCCGAGTGGCGGGAAGTAGGACCAATTGAAGACAGCGCCCTAACCTGCCAGCGCAATCCTATTCCCATTCGCAGAGCGAATCCACGTAGCTCGCAGAGCCATCGCGCAACCAACCGTCGAGTTGCGCCTGATCCTTGAGTTGGTGCCCGCGCAAACGGGGCACGACGACGAACTGGCAATCGACTTCACGAAGGGAAGTCATGTCGCCCCACAATTTTTCAAATTGCGCGACGGGAAAAATATCTTCCTGCCCATGACCCCAGCGCTTCTTTACTTCTTTCAACGCGATGTACGTTGGCAACCGCGTGGCAAGATTGCGGATCGCGGCGGAAATTTTTTCCCCGTCGGCCAGATCGGCGCGGGTCAATTTGAAAACATCGAGTAACTTCTCGAGGTTAATCCAGCTCGTCGCGGAATTGTAATATGAGAGGTCGAACTCGGCCTCTTCGCGCGGCATGGCAAGTCCTTCAACCAAGCGCACCGCGCCATTCACTCGGGCGAGCCCTCCGCCGCGATCATCCAGCCGGCGCGTGATCATCTCGAAGGAAAGACACGCCCCGCGCTCGATGTGAAGTCCAAGCAACGCGGGATCAACGTCGGCCCCGAGAGTGTCCACGTTATGGAGCAGCAAATAATTCAAGTTCGGATTCGTCTTCAGCAAAGTTTGCAGCGTCCCATTGCGCAGCAGATTTGGAATTTCATACCAATGCCCAACCGGGTGCAAACATTGGCTTGGCAAGTTGTCGGTGTAGTCACTGGCTTCGCCGGATTGCCTGGCCCAGCCGATCAGCGCCGCGTGCAGACTTTCGCGAACTTTTTGCGCCTGCTCATCCAGGCGTTGCTGCGGCACTTCCTCCCAGGCGAAACGAAGATCTCGCTCGGTCGGAATCATGCGCAGGCCGATCGAGCGCCCTTCCGAAAGCAGCAGCGGCCCGTCGTATTGATAATTCTCCTGCGTGGCGAGAAATGACTGGATCGCGGCGTGAGTCAAATAGCTTGTCGTGAAAACGTGCGGCAGCGCGACGTTGAATCGCCGGGAGACGCGACGGCTTTTCGCGAGATGCGCTTCGATGAAGGTGCGATGTTTTCCTCCCAGTTTGCAAAAGGGATACAAGGCTTTGACCACCCCTGCTCCTTGCGTCCAGCGGCTGCCCACGCCGGCGGCGAGGGTGATCACCGCAACCTGCCCCCCGGCGATGGCGCGATGGCCGATCTCCAAAAACTTCTTTTCGGCAGTGGCGGAAGACGACCTGGACGAACTGGCGTCAATTACATCCTCCAGTCGCACGTCTTCAATCGTGGTCGTTGCAGGGAGTTGATTTTGCGCGAGGCCGATTCTTCCATCCTTTAGATCCGCGCGAATCTGTTCATGTTCAGCGCGATCAAATCCATTTTCATCGAGCAGAGCTGACAAACTTTCCCCACCCTTCGCGCCCTCCTTTAATTTTGGCAACAGCTGGTCGAAAAGTACCTGCATCATGCCGCGCAACTCCGGCTTGTTCCGCGAGACCGCACCAAAGCGATCCAACTCAGCACGACGCAACGGTGTCAGAGTTCGAGGATCGCGCCGCAGCAGACTCGGGATCGTCAGTGCATAATAACCTGCGGGCAAAAGTCCCTGGTCGCCCGGAAACAAATTCGCGTGCGTGCCGTTTCGGTTGATCGCAAAATCATAGACAACCGGCTCCATCGCGAAGGGCAGCGCGCTCTCTAGTTCGCGTTTGGTCGCCGACATGATTTCCTGCAATCGATTCTGCGCCGCTTCTTTTTTCTCGGGCGCAAACATGAATCCCATCCCGCCGCCAGACATTCCGCCGAGCATCCAGAAGCCCCAGAAGTCGTCACCGAACTCAGCGCGCACGCGATCAATGAGAGTCTCCGTGTAAAAATTGCTCGCCCAAGGGATGATGCTTTGCAGTGGGCCTTGAAAATTTCTCGTCGTAGCCTGGCCGATAGCGCGCACATCTTCCTTGCCAAATCCGGTCAAAATTTCATCCAGAATCCCGAGCGCTTCCTGTCGGCCTTTCCACTCAGCTTCAGAACGCAGTAAATATTTTTCCGTCACCATTTCAAGGATCGGCCCGACGTTTTGCGCCATCCCGCCATGGACGATGACAAGGCTGTCCTGCAATTTGGCCCGCATCTCGGGTGACGCAAAGTTGTCGCCGAGAATTCTGTGTTGCGGCATCAACCTCCCGCGGCTCACTCCAAATTCCGGATCGCCTTCGCTGACCAGCACGCCCTCGATCAATTTGATTCCCGGCCAGACGCCACCCGAATCCTGCCAGCCGCCGCCAGAGCCGCCGATCCATTCGCCCAAGACCGCGCGCGCCAAAACCAGCCGGCGTTCGTTTTCTTCGAGCGGCCCTTCGAGCGATTGCGCCTGCCGCGTGGCGCGCATGGCAACGGAAATCAGCGAAGCGAGGAGATTGGTCGAGACTGCGAGTCGCGAGCCTTTGGGAATATTGTTCACGCTGCTGACCAATTCCAGACCGCGGCCCGTGCCAACGATGCGCGCAAGCAGGTCGGACAAATTTTGTCCCGAGCCTTCAATGCCGGGCGGCACGATGCCGGAGGCGATGACGGCCGCTTTGAGCAAACCAAGATAATCTTTTGCGAAATCGAAAACCTCGTTGAGGTTCGTGATGTCAACCGTCGCGCCAAGGTCCACGCTGGTCAGGCGCAAAAGTGGTTCATCGATCACACGCAGATACGATTCGACGGGTGGTTTCGGCGCGGCGTCACGTCCATTCACGCCGAGGTCCACGGAAATATTCAGCACCTTGGCGCCCTCGGGGAAGTCCATGCCCAAAAAGAAAATATCGCTCCAGGCGCTGTGCGTTAAATCCATCCGCACCGGGGTGAGTTCGCGCAAAATCGGGTAGCTGCCATCGGCACTTTGTTGCAAAAGTTCGGGGCGAATGCGCAAGGGCTGGTCGGCCGGGTGACCCATGCGAAACATCCACTGATTGCCGCGCACCGAACGAACACTGCGCCGGACTTGGTCGGCGAGAGTTTGAATTGCGAGACGATAATAGACCGAAGCGAGCGCGCTGGAGGTGGCGTCGCTTGGTCCATTGGATTTCTGGGTGCCGATAAAAATTTCAATCCCCTCCTCGAACCGGCGCTGGAGCAAATGCGAGTAGCCCTTGAAAGAAATCAGCCCGTGCGCATGGACCTGACCCATTCCGCATGGAGCGATATTTTCTTTTTGGGCATGGACTTCCCGGAAGGCGCGCGGGTCCTGAATGTTTCCGTGGATCTCGGCGTTCATGGCCGCGACACCGCCACCCAGCCGCCGGTCAGCGCG
>JBDSIW010000115.1:0-7164 GCA_039917795.1 Verrucomicrobiota bacterium
GAATCGCCCCGATGCCACCTGCTTGATCGCGCTGCTCCGCGAATCACCATTGGCATCTGGCACAAAACGCGCCGGATCTTCGCCGCCTTCACCGGTGTTGCTTTTGCCGCCGATCCGATTCATCGCCACGGCCAAAGTTTCGTGCGCTTCCTTACTTATTGAGCCATACGACATCGCGCCGCTCTTGAACCGCTTCAAAATCGTTTCTACAGATTCCACTTCCTCAATGGGAACGGACTTGCCCGGCTTGAATTCAAGCAGGCCGCGCAAAGTGAAAAATTTCTTGGTCTGATCGTTGACCAGCGACGAGTAGTCCTTGAATACTTTGTAATTTCCGGTGCGGCAAGCGACCTGCAATTTGTGAACGGTTTGCGGGCTGAACAAATGCGCCTCACCTTCCGCGCGCCATTGGTACTGCCCACCCACGTCCAAAGTGTGACCGTTAACCTGACGATCCGGGAATGCGTATTGATGGCGAATCTGCACCTCTTTCGCGATGACATCGAGCCCGACGCCTTCGATTCGCGTCGCCGTCCAGGTGAAATATTTGTCGATGACCGATTTCTTCAAGCCAATCGCCTCGAAAATTTGCGCGCCTCGATAACTCTGGATGGTTGAAATTCCCATCTTGGAAATGACTTTGACCACGCCTTTCACGGCGGCTTTCGCAAAATTCTTGCACGCTTCCTTGTGCTTGATGTCGCGGAGCAATCCTTGCCGAATCATGTCGTCGAGCGTTTCGAACGCCAAATACGGATTGATCGCGCCACAGCCGTAACCGATCAGCAGTGAAAAATGATGAACTTCGCGCGGCTCGCCCGATTCGAGCACGAGCCCAACGCGCGTCCGAGTGCCTTCACGAATCAGGTGATGATGCAAACCCGAAACCGCCAAGAGAGAGGGAATCGGTGCCTTGTCTTTGTTCACTCCGCGATCAGAAAGGATCAAAATATTGACGCCATCCTTGATTCCCTGGCTCGCTGCGGCGCAAAGCTCGTCCATCGCTTTGATGATCCCTGC
Source organism: Verrucomicrobiota bacterium (assembly GCA_039917795.1). GTDB lineage: Bacteria > Verrucomicrobiota > Verrucomicrobiia > Limisphaerales > CANJXF01 > CANJXF01. Next base: position 1,021 of record JBDSIW010000115.1, read on the forward strand.
TTCACCGTCTTTCACGTCGAACAAAATTGGGAGCGTGATGGATTTGAACCCCTCTTTCGTGATGTGTTTGAGCTTCGCAAATTCCTCATTCGTCAGAATGGGCGACTTCAATTCGATCAAGTGGCAACTCTGCGGCGTGGGAGCGAGAAGGTTTTGCTCCGAACCGATCGTGGTCTCGGCGGAGGTGACAATTTCTTCGCGGATGCAATCGATCGGCGGGTTGGTGACCTGCGCAAATAGCTGTTTGAAATAATTGAACAAGGCCTGCGGCTTGTCCGAGAGAACAGCGATGGGCGTATCTGTCCCCATGGAACCCACGGCTTCCACGCCATCGCGTGCCATCGGAGACATGAGCAATCGCAAATCTTCAAAGGTGTAACCGAACGCTTGCTGGCGTTGCAGGACCGTGTCGTGGTCCGGCTCCGGTAAATGCGGCGCGTCAGGAATATCCGCCAGTTCGACCATGTACTTGTCGAGCCATTCGCGATAGGGATGTTCGCGCGCAATCTTATTCTTGATTTCCTCGTCGGCCACGATTCGGCCTTCCTCGGTGTCGATGAGAAACATTCTTCCCGGCTGCAGGCGACCCTTTTGCAGAATGCGATCCGGCGGAATATCAAGTACCCCGACTTCCGACGCCATGATCACCAAATCATCTTTGGTGACGTAATAGCGCGAAGGGCGAAGTCCATTTCGATCAAGCGACGCGCCAATGCGAATACCGTCGGTGAACGCAATTGAAGCTGGCCCATCCCACGGTTCCATCAGGCAGCTGTGGTATTCGTAGAAAGCTTTTTTCTCATCGCTCATGCTTTCGTGATTCGACCACGGCTCGGGAATCATCATCATCATGGCGTGCGGCAAGGACCGCCCCGCGAGCACGAGCATTTCAAGACAATTGTCGAACATCGCTGAATCGCTGCCGTCCGTATTCACGACAGGCAAAATCTTTTTAATGTCGGGACCGAAAGCATCCGACTCAAACATCGATTGCCGTGCGTGCATCCAGTTGATGTTCCCGCGCAGCGTGTTGATTTCCCCATTGTGCGCGATGTAGCGATACGGATGCGAGCGCTCCCAGGTTGGGAATGTGTTTGTGCTGAATCGAGAATGAACCAGAGCGAGCGCCGATTCCATGTCCGCATCCCGCAAGTCAGGAAAGAATTGGTCCACCTGCACGGGCATCAGAAGCCCTTTGTAGATAAAAGTCTTACAGGAAAGACTCGGGACATAAAAGGCGTCGCCTTCCTTCTCCGGCGTGTAGCGGATGGCGTTCTCGGCCCGCTTGCGGATCACGTAGAGTTTCCGCTCGAACGCAAGTTCGTTGGCCAGCTTCGGATTCCGTCCAATGAAAATCTGGCGTATTACTGGCTCTGCTTCCTTCGCCGTTTCGCCCAACGTGCGATTGTCGGTTGGAACCGTGCGCCAGCCGAGGAGAATTTGTCCTTCCTCCTTGATGATTGATTCCAGAATTTTTTCCGACCTGGCGCACTCTTTGGATTCACGCGGCAAATAAACCAGGCCCGCGCCATATTGGCCGAGCTCAGGTAATTTGACCTTTGTTCCCGCGCAAACTCTGGTGAAAAACTTGTGCGGCATCTGAAGCAAAATGCCCGCGCCATCGCCCGTATTTGCGTCACAGCCGCAAGCGCCGCGATGATCCAGATTCAAGAGAATCTGCAGCGCATCCTTTACGATTTGATGGGATTTTTTCCCTTTGATGTGGGCGATAAATCCAACTCCGCAAGCATCGTGCTCATATTGGGGATCATATAAACCTTGCTTGGGCGGCAGGTTTCCCACTTTCGTTCTGCGTCGGCCAATGCTCGTTTCTTCGCTCATCGTTGCTTTGAATCTATTCGGTTGCCGGTCGATACTAAATAAAATTTCGTTATGTTTTACTGAAAATATCAGGGGCTGCAATAGTTCTATGAAAGTATTTTACGTTTCCGTTCAGATAAATCGGAAAACCGGGGAAAAGCCGGGAGGCAAGAAGCCGGAAGCTGCTGGAGAGACGGACCGCTTCAGTTCGAACTATTTAAAACCTTGAGGGCTTTTTTCGCGTCCGAAACTCGCAAAATCAACAAACCTTTTTTGGCCAGCGGACTGGTCGCCGAATAGGCGTACTCGATATTGACCTTCGCATCGGAAAGTTTGTTGGCGATCCTGGCCAATGATCCCGGTTTGTTGTCTCCGTCGATCATCAACACATCATCTTCAACCACCATGGTTCCGTATTCTTCGAACAGGAGCAACGCTCGCCGCGGATCGCTTAGCACCATCCGCACCACGCTGTGATCGACGGTATCGCTGATGGAAATCGCAAAAATATTTATTTTCTCCGTGCTGAGCGCTTCGCAAACCCGCGCCAGTGTCCCGGGACGATTTTCAAGGAAGAGAGCCAACTGCTTGGTGATATTCATAAAATGCCAGCGCGGACGTTACCAGAATACGCTGACCGTGCAATCGGCGTTTGCCCCAATTGAACGGCGGACTTTCCCTGCACAGGGAGAGAAAATCTCTTTCCGAGAGAGCGAACGGGTGCTAAAAATTTGTTATGAAGACTGGCCCGGTCAGCCCCCGCCGTTTCGTCACAGGAATTTTCCTCCTCACAGCTCTCGGCATGTTGGTTCTCGGTTTGACTCCTTTCTCGTCCAAGCTCAGCGGAACCCGATTTGTCATGTATTGGCTAATCTGCTTTTTGCTGACGGGTTTTGCCGCGATCCTCGCCCTCGTCGATGTTGCGCTCATTCGACGTGATTCAAAAAGGAAGCAGCGCGAACTGATCGAATCGACGTTGACCGAGGCCTATTCGGAACGGGACAAAACCATCACAAAATAATTTTTTGCCGCCAAAGCCATTGAAATAATCCAGGTCATCTGCGAAGTTGCGTGAAGCGAGCTATCTCATGAAACTCCAACTTGCCAAGAGGAAAGACAACCTGAGCGAAAGCCAAATCGCCGCCCTGATCTGTCTGTTGGGAGACGAAGATTCAGCCATTTACCTGACCGTCCGGGAGAAACTCCTTTCCTGCGGAACCGTGGCAATTTCCTGGCTGCGTCCTTACTTATTGAGCAATGACCCCGTTCTCCGCCGACGAGTGCGGGAAATCGTTAAACATTTTGGGCGCCTCGACGCGGACAACGAGTTTCTGGCGTTTTGTTTGAACCAGGGCGAAGACTTCGACATTGAGCAAGGGATTTTGCTTTTGGCGCAGACTCAGTTTCCCGACATCAACAAGGCAGCCTACGCAGCCGTCCTCGATAGTTTCGCCAGCGATTTGCGCGAACAAATTGATCCCGGCGCCGAAGCCGACCAGGTTCTCGCCACGATCAATGATTATCTGTTTCGCCAACTCGGCTTTGGGGGCAACGAAGAGAATTATTACGACCCGGACAATAGCTACATCAACTGCGTGTTGGACCGGCGCACGGGAAATCCCATCAGCCTCGCTGCCGTTTATCTCCTGGTCGCGCGGCGGTTGAAACTGCCCATGACCGGGATCGGTTTGCCTGGTCATTTCATTTGCCGCTACCAGACGAGCAAGACCGAGGTTTACATCGATGCATTCAACCGGGGCAAACTTCTGACAAAGGCGGATTGCATCAAATACCTTCTGCACACAAAACATAGTTTGCAGGAAGGGCATCTCACTCCCGTCAGCTCGCGGCGAATTCTCCTGCGCATCTGCGCCAACCTGCACCAGATTTATACGCAGCTCGGCTCGCATGAAGAAATCGCCCGTCTCCAACGCTATCTCGTGGCGCTGGCGAAATAGCTTCCCTTACCGCATTTCCTTCCAGCGGTGCCGCGAGATAAGCGGGTCGAGGCGCGCCAGGACAAAATGCGCCCAGCGTTCTTTCAATCGCCCCAGGAAAGTCCGTGATCGTTTCCAATCTTCCGGCTCGATTCGTTTGCACTGTTCCAAGTCGCGCGAGAAAATCTCGCGGGCGTCCGACACCACCTTTTCCTCGGTCACACGCACCAGCAACTCGTAATTCAAATGCAGGCTGCGAATGTCCAGATTGGCCGAACCCGCATAAACAGCGTGATCAAAGATGATCATTTTCGCGTGCAGGATTTGCGGCTGGTATTCGTAAATTTCGATCCCGGCATTCATCATGCGCTGATATAGACTGCGCGCCGCCAGCCGTGACAACGGAACATCCGACTGGCCGGGCAAAACCAATTGCACCCTGCCCCCGTGCCGGGCGATCCGATGCAACTGGCCTCGAATTCTCCAGGTGGGCAAAAAATAGGCGCAAAGGATTTGCACGGACCTCGCGCGCGCCAGATCCTGCCGGAGCGCTCGCTTCAACGGATTGCGCAGGCGACCGGGCGCGCTCAGCAAGAGTTCGGCATTGGAAACGTGGATGATTTTTTTCTGGCTCGACTTGCGCAGGCGCGAAAAGGGCTTGGGCTTGAACTCCGCCTTGGCAAAAATATCATCGAACGCCACGGCCAAATGCTTCGCCAGCGGCCCTGAAATTCTCATACCCAAATCCCGCCAGCCTTTGTGGACGCCATCTCCCTGATACTCGGGCGCGACATTAAATCCGCCGACGAACGCCACGCTCTCGTCGCAGACCAGGTTCTTCCGATGATTGCGCATCCCGAAGCGGGCGAAAGTCAGCCGATTGAACCAGCGGAAATATCCACCCGCCTCCTTAAACTCGCGCCAGAAGTTCTCGGACAATTTAATCGAGCCCATCGCGTCCACCAGGACGTGGACGGCAACACCGCGTTTGCAGGCGGCCATCAGCCCGTCCCGAAACTCCACTCCTAACGGTCCTGAGTCATAGATGTACATCTCAAAACGCACCGAGTTTTTGGCGGCGTGGATCGCGTCCAACATTTCGCGAAAGGCCTCGTCGCCGGTATTGATCCAGCGAAAAGAGGAGGCGGATAACATTTTCACAAAGTAGGGGGTGGCGAATTAGTTTCAAATTATTTCCCCGATCAGGCATCAAATCGTTATGAGATTTCGGACTTTTCTGATTTTTTTCGCCTGCTCGCTGCTGGCGAACAATCTTTTCGCAGTACAACAAACCAAAGTTCGCCTTCTCCTCTCCGCCGAAACCGCCCAACCCGGCGAAACCGTTTTTGCCGCGGTGCAGTTGAAGATGCCTCCCGGCTGGCACACCTACTGGACGAACTCGGGTGATTCCGGTTCCGCGACCGAAATCGAATGGACCTTGCCCCCAGGAATCACCGCCGGCGAAGTTCAGTGGCCAGTGCCGGAAAAAAACATCACGCCAGCCGGGGATCTGAATTTTATTACTTATGTTTACGAAACTGAGGCGGTGTTGCTCATCCCGTTGAAATTTGCGCCCAGCCTCGCCCTCGGCGAAAAAACCATCAGCGCCAAAGTTTCCTGGCAGGAATGCGAAACGGTCTGCGTCCTTGGATCGAAAACTCTTACCGCCTCCTTGGTCGTAGCGAATCAATCCAAACCGTCGGCCGAAGCTGACTTGATCGCCGCCGCGGGAAAGAAACTGCCGCAAACCAACTTGAGCGTCTCTATTTCGTCCTACTTGGAAACGCCCAGTCCCACGGTCGCCAACCTCCGGATCGACATCGCGGCCACGACCGGTCAACAGTGGGATTTCTTTCCTTACAATCCGAAGATCTCCGGTGAAACGAAATCGTCGTCGCCAACTTCTGGAACGCTCCGTTTGCAAAAGGAAATCAAAAAGGCTGGAGCCGATTGGCCAAAAGAAATCGCTGGCGTTCTTGTGCAGTTGGAAAAGGGAATGCCCGCCGCCGGCTTTGAAGTCACGCTCACCCCCGCGAAACCGGTGACGCCCACCGCGACTTCTTCGGCCCCTGTCGTGAAAAATCCAGAAACCAAATCTCTGGCGACAATGCTCCTCTTCGCCTTCATCGGGGGATTGCTTCTCAACATCATGCCGTGCGTCCTTCCCGTGATTGCCCTGAAAGTTTTAAGCTTCGTCAACCAAAGCAAGGAATCGCCGGCGCGTGCGAAAATGCTCGGCTTGATTTACGGACTCGGCGTGCTCGCATCCTTTCTGGTTCTCGCGCTCATTGCCATCGGAGTGAAACGCGCTGGAGAAGAAGCAAGCTGGGGAATGGCGCTGCAAAACCAAACTTTCCGCGTGGTCTTGACCGTGTTGATCACTCTT
>JBDSIW010000116.1:0-4201 GCA_039917795.1 Verrucomicrobiota bacterium
GACGCGCTTGCCTCGGCACAGGCAGAACAAACGAAGTCGTTGCAGAAAATTCTCACGCCGGAAATTCTACAGCAGTATCAACAACGAACGAATACGCCGTAAGTCGCGCCCATTAAATTCCCTTTTATGGAGAATTTAATTTTGGTGGAACTGATCCTGGTTGGCAGGGCGCACCCCGCTCCGTGCCCGCCGTGCATAACCTTGCCGAAAGCGGTGCGCACGGAATGACGCTCCCAACCCTTCAATGCCGATTCGCCTGGAGAATTGGACATGGTCAAGCTCGCTGATCTCTTTTTGATAACTTCCAAAAAAGCAAAAGGGCCCGGTGAATTTCACCGGGCCATTCGTGATTGATTGGGACAATATTACGCCGTGGTGTCTGGCTCGTATTCGTGCGTCTTGTTATAGCCCGGGCGAGGAACGGGATATTTTCCGTTCTTGTCGGAAAGGAGCGGGGGAGGGCTGTCCTTGGTGAATTTGTCTGCGTTGGGAGCAAATTCCTGATCGCAGTTGAGCATATCATCCCAGGTAATTTCCTGGGCGGTGTGCGCCGCCATGCGGCCCATCGAGGTCGCGATGCTGGCTTCCACGCCGCGCTTGGCTTCGTTATGCGGTTTGTCGTTGCGGATGGCGTCAATCAGCGCGTTCCATTCGTTTTGATACGGGTCGCGTTCGTCCGGGGCGATGTCGGAAACCCAAATCTGTTTGGAGCGATCCGGCTTCATTCCGCGATAAGTGCTGGAAGGCAAACCGCAGTCGCCGTCATGCGCGAGAATCGCATTGCCTTTGGTGCCCTGCGCATAGCTGGAATAAATCGGGAGAGCCCCAACCATGCAGCGTCCATCCATGATAAATTTGGCGCCGTCGGCGAAAGTGTATTCCACCGAGTAACTGTCGAAGTTCTGGTCCACGTAATCGCCGCGATAATGACGTCCGCCAAGCGCTTGAGCTTTCACCGGCCAAGCATTTTTCATCCAGCAGCAGTGGTCGATGTGATGGATATAAAAGTCGCTGAAGCAGCCGCCGCTCGCCCAGATGAAGCTGTGAAAACGCTGGATCTGCCAGAGTAACTCGCTCGGCTGGCCCGGCCATTTTTCCGAGAATGCCGAACCCAGAGGTCCCGCCATGCGATAGCCGCGCATCAAAGTGATATCGCCAATCTCGCCGTCCTGAATGCGCTGGTGAACCTGCTGCAGCGCGCGGCTGTGTCGCGACATGAGTCCCACGCCAACTTTCAAATTCTTTTTTACCGATTCATCGGCGAGGGCGAACATTCTTTTGGCGCTCGGGCCGTCAGCGATGAGAGGCTTCTCCATGAAAACATTAATTCCCTTTTGGATGGCGTAAGTGAAATGCACCCAGCGAAAGGCCAGCGGCGTGGTGAAGATCGCGACGTCGCCCTTTTTCAATTGATCCATGGCGTGTTTGTATCCGTCGAAGCCGATGAACTTGCGGTCTTCCGGCACATCCACGCGATCTTCGTGATTCTTTTTGATGGAGTCGTAACTCGTCTTGAGCCGACTGTCGAAAACATCCGCCATCGCGACCAATTTGATGGGTCCGTTTTTGACCGAGAGAGCATTGCTGGCCGCACCGGTGCCGCGACCGCCGCAGCCGACGAGAGCAACTTGAATGGTGTTGTTCTCCGCGGCGTGAACATGAGGAATGGCAACTCCAGCCAGCGCACCCACGGCGGCAAGTTTACCCGTGTTGATCAGAAAATCGCGTCGCGAGGAGAGATTATTTATGGGTTGGTTCATAAGCGTATATTCCCGACGTTTTGGAATCGAAGTCAATTCAAGAAATTTTATTCGCACGAACATCAAACGTTGATTACAACTGCCCAGCAAACCTGAGCCACATTCAGGTAACTTCCGAAATTGCCAAGCTCAGTCAAGGGATTATCCTTTAAAGAGGCGAAAAATTGAAATGGAGAAATCATCTTTTAAAGCAAAAAAAAGTTCACCGCCCCGGCCTGCTGGAAAAATCAAGAAGGCTTCAACCGTAAAACCGAGCGCGCAATCTAAGTCCCATTTATTTCCCATTGTTGGCATCGGCGCATCGGCAGGTGGCTTGGAGGCATTTTCTGATTTGCTGAGGGAATTGCCGGTGAACACAGGGATGGGATTCGTTCTGGTGCAACATCTGGCTCCCGGTCACGAAAGTATTTTGCCGCAACTGCTCGCCAAGACGACGGCTATTCCCGTCCTCGAGGCAAAAAATAAGATGCGCGTGGAACCCGACCACGTTTATGTGATTCCAGAAAATGCTTCAATGAGCATTGCGGATGGCATTTTGCAACTCGGCCCGCGCGAGAAATCCCATGGCCGCTTACGTTCTGTTGATTTTTTCCTGCAATCGCTCGCCAAAGATCGCGGATCGCTGGCCATCGCCGTGATTCTTTCCGGCACGGATTTTGACGGCTCGGCGGGAGTGGAAGCGATCAAGGGAGAAGGCGGAATCACCTTTGCGCAAGACGAGAAGTCCGCGAAATTCGACGGGATGCCGCGCCACGCAGCGGACACAGGATACGTTGATATTATTTTGCCGCCGCAAAAAATTGCGCAGGAACTTGGACACATCGCCATCTCGCTGGGTTCCAGGTCCGAGTCGGAAACCAAACCCGCTTCGTCGGCGGATGACGGCAGTTTTAAAAAGATTTTGCAACAATTGCGCCTGCGTAAAAAAGTGGATTTCACTTTTTACAAGCCCGCCACGATCAAGCGGCGGATCAGGCGTCGCCTGGTGCTGAACAAAATCAACCGGCTCAATGCTTACGTTACTTTTCTCCAGAAACATCCCGACGAAATCGAAGCGCTTTATCAGGACATGCTCATCAATGTGACGAGCTTTTTTCGCGATCCGGAAATGTTCGAGGCCTTGAAGGAAAAAATCTTTCCGCAAATCATCGCTAACCGGACGCCGGATCAGGCCGTGCGCATCTGGGTGGCCGGTTGTTCAACAGGGCAGGAAACCTATGCGGTGGCCATGGCATTTTTGGAATTCGCGGCCCAGGCCGGCACTCAAATTCCGCTCCAGATTTTTGCGACCGATCTAAATGAATCCATGCTGGAAAAGGCGCGGGCGGGACGTTATTCGCGCGGCCAGATTCAGGAGCTTTCCCCAGAGCGATTGCGCCGTTTTTTTATTGAGCAAGAGGGCGCTTTCCAAATTTGCAAACCGATTCGCGAAATGTGCATTTTTGCGCAACACGATCTGGCCAACGACCCGCCTTTTTCCCGGATGGATCTGGTGACCTGCCGCAACATGATGATTTATTTCGAGCCACCACTGCAGAAAAAAGTCATTCCTGTTCTGCATTATTCGCTCAAGCCGGACGGGTTTTTGGTTCTGGGCACATCGGAAACCGTGGGCGAATTCACCAATCTATTTTCTGTCGCCAACAAAGCGCACAGAATTTATTCCAAGAAATCCACGGGGGTTTATCCCAGACTATCGCTGCGTGCCACACCGGGACGGATTCGTCCCATCGCGGCACTCCCTCGAGGCGCGACGCCGCCCATGCCGCTTTCGGTGGAAGCTGAGGCGCAACGTGAGGCGGACCGGGTCGCGCTCGCCAAATACGCCCCCGTCGGCGTGGTGGTCAATTCCGATTTCGACGTCATTCAATTTCGGGGCGCGACCGGGCAATACCTCGAAGCGATGCCAGGAAAAGCGAGCTTCAACATTTTGAAAATGGCGCGCGAAGGTTTGCTCATGCCGTTGCGCGCGGCATTGCACAAAGCCAAGAAAGCCAATGTCTCGGTGCGAAAAGATGGGCTGCTGGTCCGTTACAACGGCCACAGCGAAAAAGTAAATCTGGAGGTCATCCCGCTGCGCAACACGCGCGAAAATTCCTTTCTGATTTTGTTCGAACCGATTTCACGCAACTCCGCTGAACAACGTCGATTGGACACCGAAGCGGAAGCTCGTCGCCGGGCTGGAACGAAGGAAGAAGCCGCCGGAGAAATTATCCGTTTGCAGAGCGAAGTCACGGCGTTGAAGGAGTGTCTTCAGTCTGCGACCGAGCAATACGAAGCGACCAACGAGAAAATTCAATCCAGTAACGAGGAAGCGCAGTCGGCCAACGAAGAATTGCAGAGCATCAACGAGGAACTGGAGACGACCAAGGAAGAACTGGAATCGACGAACGAGGAATTGCACACCGTCAACGATGAGATGGGCAATCGCAACGTCGAGT
>JBDSIW010000117.1:0-4813 GCA_039917795.1 Verrucomicrobiota bacterium
GGCTTGTTTCAACATTTCAAGGCCATCGCCAAAGCCACGACACTTCCCATTCTGCTCTACAGCATTCCGGGACGGTGCGGTGTGGACATTGGAGTCGATACTACTCTGCGCCTGGCTGGAGCCTGCAAAAATATCATCGGAATAAAAGAAGCAGGCGGCAACGCGGATCGTGTCAGTCAATTGCGGGCCGCGCTCGGCGAGAACTTCACCATTTTGAGCGGAGACGATTCGCTCACGCTCCCTTTCATGGCGGTCGGTGCGCAAGGTGTGATCAGTGTCGCTTCCAATGTCATTCCTCGCGAAGTTTCGCAAATGGTCAAAGCCTTCGCCGCCGGCAAAGCCAACGCCGCGCTTAAGATTCACCAGAAGTTTTATCCGCTCTTCAAAGATTTGTTCATCGAGACCAACCCGGTTCCGGTTAAAACCGCGCTGGCCATGATGGGTCAGATGGATGAAGAACTTCGCTTGCCGCTCGTGGGAATGAATGGCAAAAATCGCGCGGTGCTCAGGGCGACGCTGAAAAAGTGCGGCATCCTGAAGTAGCGGAGTCATTGAAGTCGCGTGGACAATCTCGAACATCTTTTTGAAAAAAACCGGCTCTGGGCGAAATCCATTTGCGCCCGCGATCCGGATTTTTTTAAAAAGCTTTCGCGCCAGCAATTTCCGGAACATCTGTGGATCGGTTGCTCCGATAGCCGCGTTCCCGCCAACGAAATTGTTGACCTGCTGCCCGGCGAATTGTTTGTCCATCGCAACGTGGCCAACGTCGTCGTGCACAGCGACCTGAATTGCCTTTCCGTGATGCAATACGCCGTGGATGTTTTGAAAGTAAAACACGTCATGGTCGTGGGGCATTACGGCTGCGGCGGCGTGGTCGCCGCGCTGCGGAATCAGAAGCTTGGGCTGGTCGATAATTGGCTGCGGCACGTTCAGGATGTCCGCCATAAACACGCCGCTCACTTGGAAGCTTTTACAACGGAGAATTCCCTGGTCGAAAAACTTTGCGAACTCAACGTGATCGAACAGGTCGTCAATGTCGTCCAGACCACCATCGTTCAGGATGCCTGGCGGCGCGGCCAAACTCTGTCGGTGCACGGCTGGATTTACGGATTGAGCGACGGCCATTTGCACGATCTGAAAATTGGCGTGGATCAACCGGAAGCGCTCAGCGAAACCTACACCGCTGCGTTGAAACTGGTTTTGCCCTGAGAAAGATTTTATGACGCGGATCATTATTACCGGCTCGAAAGGGCGAATGGGCCAGATGCTGGTCGATGGGGCGGCAAAAATCCCCGGCCTAGAAGTGGTTGGCCAGATTGATCAGGGCGACGGTTTGAATCAGGTCATGACCTTGGGCGATGTCGTGATCGATTTCAGTTTTCATTCGGTCACTGCGGCAGTCGCCGAGTCTTGTGCGCAACACAAAAAGCCATTGGTCATCGGGACGACGGGCCATTCCGAGACGGAAAAATCGCAGATCCTAGAACTCATATCGCAAATCCCCATTGTGTGGGCCTCGAATTATTCCACCGGCGTGAACGCACTTTTCTGGCTGACCCGCAAAGCCGCCGAGATTCTTGGCCCCGATTTCGATTTGGAAATCGTCGAAATGCATCATCGCCTGAAAAAAGACGCACCCAGCGGCACGGCGATGACTTTGGCGGAAATTTTAGCGGACGTGAGCCAGAGACAATTGCCGGAAGTCATCCGTCACGGTCGCGAAGGAATTGTCGGCGAACGGACCGCAGACGAAATCGGAATGCATTCCGTACGCGGCGGCGATGTGGTGGGCGATCATACCGTGATCTTTGCGGCGAACGGCGAGCGCGTGGAGTTATCTCACAAAGCGTCGAGTCGCGAAACGTTTGCCAGTGGCGCTCTCCGCGCGGCGCAATGGGTCATGCAACAAAAGCCGGGGCTGTATGACATGCAGGACGTGCTTGGTTTAAAATAGTTTCACTCTCAATTTCTCTTTGAAGTGTGCAGCTTCGATTCCTTGAACTCGCAAGCCAAAACTCAACAGGCGGAACGGGCCTACATCGCGATCGGTTCCAACCTTGGAGATTCCGCGAAAATAATTCGTGCAGCGATGGAGCGCCTGGAGAAGTTCTCGAGCGCGCCGCTTTTGAAATCCTCCCTGTGGCGAACCTCGCCGGTCGATTGCCCTCCCGGTTCACCGCCATTCGTCAACGCGGTGGTCGGGCTGGTTCCTCTGGCAAAAACTCCCGAACTTTTGCTCGAACAATTGCAGGCAATGGAAAAGGAGTTTGGCCGGCATCCCAAAACGGTCTTGAACGAGGCGCGCCCGCTTGATCTGGATTTGATTTCTTTCGGGGAAGAACGGCGATTGACGACGCACTTGACTCTACCCCATCCGCGCGCAGCGAAACGCCGGTTTGTTTTGCAACCTCTGGCCGAGATTGACCCCGCGTTGATTTTGCCTGGACAGGAGAAATCCGTGATGGAGCTTCTCCGATCCCTCGAAACCGAGGAAGTGTTGGTTCAGATTACCAACAGTTCTCCGCCTGCAAAGAATTGATCCGTTGCGCCTATCGGTTACGGATTGGGCGGCGCTGGCGCAACTGGCGTGACGGGAATTTCAACAGCCGGTGTAACAATGACATCGGGCGGATCGACGGGGACAACGGGCGCCTCGATTCTTGCACCCGGGACGGTAAGGTCCGGGCCCCCGAGATTGAGTGTCACTTGATTGGTGGCCGCCACAGGTATCGGCCTGGTCAGGTCGCGGACGTTGAGCGGGCGATAACTGGTGTCGCGAAAAGGGGACGGCGTGTTATCGAGGTCGAAAGTAAAACCGTATTCGCCCACGCCCATGTAGGGAGCGCGGTGGGAGGTTTCGCATCCAGCCAGGACCAGGACGGCCAGCGATAAAATGAGGTTGGTTTTCATACAATAAATGTTCGATGATTTTCTTTTCCCAAACATGTTGCGGCACGGAAGACGGGGCAACCGGAGTTCGGCTGATCTTTGACTCATGAAAACCACCGGGGCAAGGTGGAATTGTCTTCCGCTCCTGAGACGTTCCGCAGCGTGAATCTCGCAAAAGCGTGTCGCAAAAGCGTTGCCATTGATCCGCTCTCCTTTTACGATTTGCGCTCAAGAACGCCGCCGCGCATGTCCGAATATAAAGTCAAATTTGATGTCTTCGAAGGCCCGCTCGATTTGCTCCTTTATCTGATCAAAAAGGAAGAGGTTGATATTTACGAAGTCAATCTGACCCGCCTGGCAACTCAGTTCATCGAGTATATCGAAGTCATGCGCATGCTAGACCTCGATATCGCCGGCGAATTTCTCGTGATGGCTTCAACGCTCATGTACATCAAGAGCCGCGAACTCCTGCCGGTTGATCTCCAGGTGGAAGTGGAAGAAGAAGAGGAAGGCGAGGATCCGCGTTGGGAACTGATCCGCCAGCTCGTCGAATATAAAAAATTCAAGGACGCCGCAGCGCAGTTGCAGGTGCGCGAACTGGAGCAGGAAAATATTTTCCCGCGCGTGCCGGGAAAGCTGGATTTTGCAACCGAGCGCCCCGCCTCGCGCGGGGATGTTTCGATTTTCGACCTGGTCAATGCGGTCAACGCCATTCTCAAACGCGTCGTCCAGCGCGATGATCCGCGCGATATTTTTGAGGACAAATGGAGCGTCAGTGAAAAAATCGAGGAACTCGTTAAATTGATTTCCGAGCGGGCGGCGGTGAAATTCTCGGAGCTGTTTGCTGGAGCCACCAGCCGTTCGGAGGTGGTTTGCACTTTCCTGGCGTTGCTGGAATTAATCCGGCTCAAACAATTGACCTGCGTTCAACCCGAACATTTTGGGGAAATTGCCATCGCCCGCGCCACACCACAACTTCCAGAAATGACGCCGGAAGCCAGTGCGGCCTCGTTCGATCTGGCCAACCCCCACTTGAATTGAAAAGCTTTTCTGATTGCCAAGGCGCACGGGCGCGGAGGGAAATAATTTTTTCTGCTCCGGGTCGCCAGCCTTCGCAGGTTTAATTTTGTAACTCGCATGGAATTGAAATTCATTCTGGAAGCCGTTTTGTTCTCCGCGCAAAAGCCTATGAGCACAAAAGAACTGCGCGACCTGCTCGCGGCCACCGCAGTGGCAGAAAATGCCTCAGAGGAAGGCCGGACTTTCAAAAAAACCAGGGACGAAGATTTGGTGGCCGCCCTCGAACAATTGCAAAACGATCACGAGGAAAGCGCGCGCAGCTTTCGTTTGGCTTGCGTGGCTGGTTCTTGGCAATTCGTCAGCCAGGCGGAGTTCGCGCCCTGGCTCATGACGCTTGTCGGCCAAAGAAATCGCCCAACCCGGCTCTCCCAGCCAGCGCTCGAAACGCTGGCCATCGTTGCTTATCGCCAGCCGATCACCCGTGCTGAGATCGAACAGGTCCGCGGCGTCGCAGTGGATGGCGTGATGCAAACGCTATTGGAACGTGGCCTGGTCGAACAGTCCGGTCGCGCAGAAGTCGTGGGCCGCCCCGCGCTTTACAGCACCACTCCGGTTTTCCTGGAATATTTTGGCCTGCGCGCGCTGGAAGATTTGCCGGCGGCGGATGAACTCCGGCGGATCGTGATCAAGAAGCCTGAAACGCTTTTAACAGCGGACCCCGGTCTGGCCACAGTGCCTCCCGAGCAACTCGCGCAACCGGAATTGGAGCAAACCATCGCGCCTGAAAAGGGAATTGAAAATTGAAAATTGAAAATTGAAAATTGCAAATTCTCAATTTTCAATTTGCAATCCCGCTGCGCCTGTCGAAACTCCGGCGGAAGGTGGACAGGACTAACAGACTATC
>JBDSIW010000118.1:0-2621 GCA_039917795.1 Verrucomicrobiota bacterium
GAACCTGACGGCGAAACATACACTTACTGGATGGGTTACGAAGAATCTTATTGGTGGGCTTGCTCAATTCGGCCCACCAAGAACCCTTCGGTTCTTCAGATTCGCGCCGACGGCCAAGTCGCCGCTCTTTATCAACTTGACGACCACAGTTTAATTTTTCCAGATGATTATTATCATTACGGCGTCCAGATGGGGCGTATCGCAACGAGCAATACGCTGCCGCTTGCTGTGCTCAAAGAAATGAAACGAAACGGGGTCGGTTCAAAATCTTTACTTCAATAATTCCACTTTAAACCTTAACAAATCTTCCACCACCCAATCCGGTTTGTGCTGTTCAAGTTCCTCAACAGTCGATCCGCCCGTCGCCACCGCCAGCACTTTTGCACCAATGGCCCTCGCGCACCGGATGTCCAGGGGCGTGTCGCCAATCACCACCACTTCTTCACCGCGCAATTTTGTTTTGAGCACTTCCTCGCCGCGCTGCCTGGCGACGGCGGCAATCTGGTCGCGCTCTTCGTGGTCATCGGCAAAACCGCCAAAGGCAAAATTCTTCCAAAGGTGGTAATGGCGCAATTTCACCTCGGCGCCGCGGCGAATATTTCCCGTGAGCAGACCTATGGCGGGCGGATTGGATCGCGTGCGCAGTTCGTTCAGGAACGCGTGAACGCCCGGGCAAACTTCGCCTTTGCATTCCACAATCAATTGATTGAGCCAGAATAAATATTTCTCGAAGAAGCGCTCGAAGTGCGACGCGTCGGGCGTAATCCCGTGATGATTAAAAAATTCCCGCACGAGCGAAACATCGGTGCGTCCGGCGAACTTCAGATTCTCCGCGCCATCGGAAAGCCCAAACTCCGTTTCGAACGCGCGCGCAAAAGCTTTCACCCCAGCGCCGCCGCTGCGAATGAGCGTCCCGTCAATATCGAATAAAACTAGTTTAATCATTTTTCGTTAAATGGTAAAAACGGCCAACCAAATCATCATTCAATGCTTCCAGCAAAAAGCCAATTCATGAAAAGGATCTGGGCGTTCACCTTGATCGAACTGCTGGTGGTGATCGCCATCATCGCAATTCTCGCCGCGCTCCTGCTGCCCGCCCTGGCCAAGGCGAAGGAAAAAGCCCATGCCGCAGCCTGCCTGAATAATTTGAAGCAATGGGGTCTGGCCACGCAGCTTTATACAGCGGATAACAACGATTTTCTCCCGCTGGACGGCACACCGAATCCGTCCGACTCCGCGACCAATGTGGGCTGGTATATTCAACTTCCTCAACAACTCAGCCTGCCTCGCTATCACGACATGCCCTGGCGGAAGGATTCCAACGCGGTGCCGTCGAAGTCGGTTTGGATTTGCCCGACGAACCCAAGAAAAAGCAACGGGAACAATTTGTTCCATTATTGCCTGAATGAAAACGTGAATGGGACTGGCGCCGCCAATAAACCCGTCAAACATTCGCCCATTTCCCACGTGAGCTCGGTGGTCTGGCTGTTTGACTCGAAGAATCTTCCCGCCGTCGGCGGCTGGACTTATGTTCACACCAATCTGCACAGCCGGGGCGCGCAAATGGCTTTTCTCGATGGCCACGCCATGCGCTTCCGCAGCAGCGATTATTGGGATTTCTCCAAAAACACGGCGCGTACCAACAATCCAGCCATCGTTTGGATTCCGTAACCGGACGCAAAAGGAAGGCGGTTATGCTTTTCACAACACCCTTTCCCCATTTGCGCGTGGAGATTTTCCCGGTAATGTCTGTTGTATGAAATCCAGTTTGCTTCATCGGTTGAACCTGGCGCGCTTTGCTCGCTCCGTTTTTTTCTTCAGCACCTTTTGTTTCATGGCGAACCCTCTTCTGGCCGACCAGGTCCAAATGCTCAATGGCGACCGCTATTTCGGAAAAGTGACCTTGGGCACCAACTCGCTAACCTTGCAGAGTGAAATTCTCGGGACGGTGCAATTGCCGCGCGGCAAAGTGGCTTCAATTCAGTTGGGCACAAATTCTTCGATCGCTATTAACGCCTCAATGCCGGACTCCAGCCCTGTCTCGCGCGCATTGGTTCCGGCACCCAAACCGTCTGAAGAAATGCCAGCGTCACTGCGCAAACTGGCTGGGCAAACGAACCTGATCAACCAGGTGCAATCGAAATTTCTCGCGGACGCCGGACCCGAAGCGAATGCGAAATTCAACGAACTGATGATCGGCTTGACCACCGGAAAATTGAGCATCAACGATCTTCGCTCCGAGGCGCGCACGGCGGCCGCGCAGGTGCGGGAATTGCGGCGAGGTCTGGACGAGGAGAGCAGCGCCTCACTCGATATGTATCTCTCCATTCTCGACAGTTTCCTCAAGGAAAGTCCGGCAGCGACAGCCTCCGCAACGAACTCGCTTCCCAAAATTCCCAATCGAATTCTCAACGACAAATTAGACTAGGCGCGCGGGATCTAGGGTCGATCTTTCGCAGGAAACATTCCCGGCACCTTGGGGCTTCTTCAAACTCTTTGCATTGCCGCGCTCATTTCAGTTAAATTTTCTGAACCATGATTCGACTCAACTTCATTGTTTTTGCATTCGTCTGCGTTTTTCTCGCTCCAGTTGCGCCAGTCATCGCCCGCACACCGAATAT
>JBDSIW010000119.1:0-14182 GCA_039917795.1 Verrucomicrobiota bacterium
TTTGACGCTGTTCGGCGACGTCGTGTAGTTGTCGTCGTAAAAGCCGCGAAGGGCGGCGGAAATGCTCCAAGGTTTAGCCGTCTCCATTTGGGAAAGAGCAGGCGCATACGCGGCTTGAATGCTCGACACGCTGAGTGCAACCAAACCGGCGGAAGTGAGAAGTTTATTCATATTTTTTTTCTTGTTACCCTTGAATGCAAAATGCTTTCACAGACATCCTCTTACAAAAGCTTGGGATGTTTTATCTAACAAAAACATGTATTGTCAAATATTTCTTTCATTTTGCGTTCCCGGCGACGGGCACCACGCTCCATCGTTCCCAGTCCGTCAAAAAAAAATGGTCCGGTAAAAAACCGGGGGGCGCTTTCCTCAATGGAAATCCAGCCGGTGGCTCATTCCGGGTCAAGCTTTCCAGGATAAAACGGCCCCATCCCTGCGGCTCTTTCACCATCTGAAAAAGGAAACGGCTGTCGGTTGTTTTCGGAGAGAGAAACAGGGCTTGGATTGGGCAAACATCATCGTTTATTTTCAAATAATCTTTCGCAAAAGTTTGAGAAAGCGACAGACATTGACGATCTCCATACCAGGCCACCGCCCAAGGCACATCGCTCATCATTAATTCATTGGGGCGCATCCATCCTGCAGTCTCCTGAATGAGAGGCGGATGATACGGTGGAAAAGCACTGGAGTTGACCCGCGGCGGCAGTAAAGCAAAAATCAATGGAGCCGAAATAATCACACAAAAAAGAAAAGTCGTGACATAGGAAAAAACGGGTTCCGGGAATACAATTTTGCGCACCAGGCTGAAGTAAAAGGCCACGCCGAAAATAAAGGCGAGCGGACTGAGCAGCACCAAAAGATTCTCGGAGTTGACCTGAGGCGATTCGCTGGAAAGGTGGGTTCGGCCTAATGCGTAAGCCACTCCAAGAACCGCTCCCGCTGACAAAATAAAAACCCTGATTCGATGAGCGGGCGTCGGCATCGGAAAAAGCATCGCCGCAACAAAAAAGAAAATCAGCCAACTCCCTCCCAGGCGGGGAATTTCATTCTGAAAAATATCACGGCTGCCCTGCATAAATTTTCGGAAGTAATCCGCGATCTTTACTTTCTCCGAGATGGCGGCGGCATCCGATGATCGATCCAACTGGTTTTCTGGGTACCGTGGCGTGCCCTCACAAACTGCATAGCCGGCGGTGCCAAAAAAATTGCCACTGGCAGAGTAGTTGCGGGCCAGCCACGGGGAAATGATCAGAAAAAATGTTACGACCGCGACCAGGCAAATTTTAAAACGATGCTCCGTGCCAAAGAGCGCAAAAAAAAGAATCACCGGAAAAATCAACCAGCCAAAAGCGTATCGAGTCAAACAACCGATTCCAATCAAACCGCCAGCTGAAATTCCCCAGATCAGCCCTCGCCAAACCGAAACCGAAGTCGGTTCCGTCATTCCCTCGAATTGCAACAGAACCCAAACCAGGCACAGAACGACGAGGACCAGCAACATGACCGGCAGGCCCGAAATGCTCAGGTGCCAGAACAATTCCGTGGTCGCGAAGAGCAACGCGGAGATCGAAGCGACAGAGCGGTCGAAAAGTTGGGCGGCGATTTTAAACAACACCAGGATCGCGATGAAAAAAAGAATTTGATTCAAACCCGCAATCCAAAGCTCCGGAACGTAGGCCTTGAATGGGTTCCTCGGAATTTTAAATTCGATCGGTGCGACCTTCATCAGTCCAGCCAGCAGCATCGGATAAGCGGGCGCGTTCGCCAGATCCGGGTGGGCCGCCTTGAGCACCGCCAGTTTTTTCAATTCGCTTTGTTGACTCTCCAAGACAGCTCGCTGATCGCCGGACAATTTGCCGCCGCGCAACGTTTCCTGAATCACCGCCAGCTTTTTGTTCACCTGGGCCTCGACCAGACTCAGGCTGATCAAGCGGATGTGTTCGGTGGTATAGCCTTTCCCGGCCGAAATATTTCGCGCCAATTGTGCCAGGTCCATCGCTTCCTCGGTGTTAAAATTCTTGTAGGCGACTACATTGTAAAAGATGGCCAGCGCCAGGAAAGCCACGCAAAGCAAACCGCCTCGCAAGAACCGGGCGCCGCCGCCTTCCTCCAGAAAAAAAATCCATTGCTGCAATTTTGCCGACATTCAAAATTCCTCCAGGTTGTAGGTGTGAAGTTTGCGATGGAGCGTGCGACGGCTCATCCCAGTCTTTTCCGCTGCCATCGTCCGGTTTCCGTTTGATTCTTTCAAGGCGCGAACGATCAACTGCCGTTCTGCTTCCTTGACGCTTAAGCTCTGATTGGCCGCTGAGTTTGAACTCGAAAGATCCAACGTCGAGTTGCCATTGCGCACGTTGGTCGGCAAATCGCGAAACGTGATTTTTTCCGCCCGCGCCAAAACCACAGCGTGCTCAATGGCCGTGCGTAATTCGCGCACATTTCCCGGCCAGCGATATTCCATCAACGCTTCCAGAGCCTCCGCTGTCATACCGGAAACCGCTTTGTTGTTTTCCTTCGCGAATTCGTTCAGAAAACTCTGCGCGAGCAAAGGGACGTCCGCCGCGCGTTCCCGCAAGGGCGGCAAAAAAATCTCCATGACACGCAGGCGAAAAAACAAATCCTCGCGAAAGGTTCCCGCTTTCACCAGTTCCTCGAGATTTTTATTTGTCGCCGCGATCAACCGGACATCGGCCGAGATGGTTTTGTTGGAGCCCACGCGCTCGAAAGTCCGTTCGCCCAAAAAGCGCAGGAGCTTGACCTGAATGATCGGATCGATTTCCCCGATCTCGTCGAGAAAAAGCGTGCCGCCTTGCGCTTGCTCAAAACGCCCGAGTCGCTTTTCGTGCGCACCCGTGAATGAACCGCGCTCGTGACCGAACAACTCACTTTCCAGCAGCGTCGCAGAGAGAGCGGCGGAATGGACCGTGACCATCGGTTGGCGCGCGCGCGGGCTGAGTTGATGAATCGCTTTGGCGATGAGTTCCTTGCCTGTCCCGCTTTCCCCCAAAATCAAGACCGAGGCACGAGTTGGGGCGACTTGTCGGACGACATCGAGCACCTCGTTCATGCACGAGGATTCGCCAATGATATTTTCTACCCCGAATTTCGTTTGCAGCTGCTGGCGCAGGGAAACATTTTCCGTCTCAAGATTCTGTTGGCGAAGCGCGCGGGCAATTCGCATTTCCAGCTCCTCAATTTGCAGGCGCCCTTTCGCGATGTAATCGTCCGCTCCCCGTTTCATCGCGTCCACCGCCAATTCCTCTGAGCCGTAGGCGGTCATCAGAATGCAGATCGGAGGTTTGGCCAGCGATTTGGCCCGCGCGATCAGCTTCATTCCGTCTTCCTGCGGCAAGCGAAAGTCCGTCAACAGCACCGCGAAATTTTGCTCTTCCAAAAGAGTCATTCCCGTGGCGGCGTCGTCGGCCACGTAAACGTCGTAATGATCCTCCAGCGCGGCGCGCAAACCCTCGCGCGTCGGCTTCTCGTCATCCACGATGAGCAACATTGGCTTCATTTAATTTTCGATCTTCGGATTCACGAATTCCAAGTGGAACTGAAATTGCCAGCCGATCCTGAATCGGCGACTCCCAATTTCATGCGTTCGCCTGCAACAGCCGCGGCCGCCGCTCATGCAACGGCAGCCAAATGCGGAACATTGTTCCCTGCCCGACCTTGCTTTCCAACTCCAGCCGCCCCCCGTGATCGCGGACGATGCGCTGCACGATCATCAGTCCCAGTCCGGTCCCTTTTTTCTTCGTCGTAAAAAACGGCTCGAAAATGCGGTTCAGTTGCTCCTGCGGAATTCCTCCGCCGGTGTCGGCGACGCTGACCCATACACCATCCGAGTTTTCGCCCGTTTGCAACGTGAGCGTGCCGTCTTTCTTCATGGCCTGCACCGCATTTTTCACCAGGTTGACCAGCGCCTGCTTGATTTGACCCGCGTCAATTGGCGACGCCGGCAGGCGGGGCGCGAAATTTTCTTTGACCCGCAATTCGCGATTCTCAATTTCCGGCCGGAGCAATTGCAACGTCTCGCGCCCAACGTCATTGAGCGAGGCCAACGCCAGCTTGGGCTGCGTCGGGCGAATCGCCTGGAGAAATTGGGTGATGATATAATCGAGCCGTGAAATTTCCCCCTTGGCCACGTCGAGATAATTCTCAATCCGGTCAATGCTTTGATCACGATCCGCCTGGGACGAATTCTGCGCCCCGCCTTTCTTGGCAAAAACCGGGAGGCGCGGTTCGTCCAGCGCTTGACGGAGCTTTTTCATTTCGCGCGTCATCAACTGCAAATGGATGTGAAGTGCGTTGAGCGGATTTCCGATTTCGTGCGCCACGCTCGCAGCGAGCAAGGTCAGCGAGTGCAGCCGTTCGCTCTCGATGGCTTCGAACGTTTTTTGCCGCTGCTCCGTGGCGTCGTGCAAAATAAGCGCCACGCCCGAGCCGCTGGCGCCTTCACCATCGAGCGGCGCGACATAAAGGCGAAAAAATTTTACGCTAGGGTAGGTGATTTCAAATTCATGCCGCACGACCTGCTGCCCTTTCCTGGATTTGAAAAGCTCGTTCCAATTCAGGTCCGGCAGATAATCAGTGATGGATTGGCCTTCGCCGATTTCCTGGTGCCAATTCAGAATGCGCGAGACGGCCTGGTTGAAATAAATAATCCGCCCTTTTTCATCCACCACGAGCACGCCGTCCTCGATGGTGTTGAACAGCGTTTCGAGAAAGCTCCGCTCGCGCGCCAGCCGTTGCACGACGGTTTGCAAACCTTCGGCATCGAGCCGCCCGATGCGCCCGAGAACCTTGTCGAGAAAGCTGGATTTGGGAGGCATTTTTTAGTCGAGAGTCGAAGGCCGGCAGTCGAGGGCCGGGCTCCTAAAGCAATTGCTTTGGCCGAGATGCCGGCGCTTTTTCCGAACAGTAAATTGTTTTCTCATCAAAAGATTCTGGCCGCGATGTCGTGCCCTCGGCTTTCGACCTCGACGCTCGGCTCATTTCAAAACCATTTTCTTTTTTTGAAATAGAGATAAGTCGCGATCGTGCTGACGCCGGTCACCGAGATCGCGATCGGGTAGGCGTGCTTCCATTCCAATTCCGGCATATTTTTGAAGTTCATCCCGTACCACGTCCCCACGATCATGATAGGCGTCGTCACCACCGTAATCAACGTCAGCAGTTTGACGACTTCGCCGGTTTGGTTCGACGACATGTTCAAGTAAACCTGCAAAATCCCGGTGAGTGAATCGGTGTAATTTTGCGCCAGCTCGGAAATATGAAACAAGCTGTCGTAAACGTTGCGGTAATACGGAACGAGGTGAGGACGAATCAGTTTGAATTCTCCCTTGGCGAACCGGCTGAGCACCTCGCGTTGCGGGCCGATGATTTGCCGCAAATGCAAAACCTCCTTCTTGATTTGAAGGATCCGGTTGAGCGTTTCCTTGACCGGATTTTGCAAAGCTTGTTGTTCGATCTCGGCAATTTCCAGCGACAACTCGTCGAGGGCCGGCTTGTAATTCTCCACGATGGCGTCGAGCAGCGTGTGCGCCACGCGATCCGGCGCGCGTGCCACGTGCATGGTGCTTTTCAAGCAACGCTCCTCGGTGGACTGAATACTGCGCAGTGAAACTTCGTGGTAGGTCACCAGAAAATTCTTCCCGAGGAAAAAATTCAGCTCGCTCGTCGCGAATACACCGTCCTTGCGGCTGTAATCAACCGCATGGATCACCATGAAAAGATATTGCGGGAACATTTCTCCCTCCTTGGGATTGTATTCCTCGACCTTGGGTGAAGGGCTGACCATCACGCAGTCCTCGATGGAAAGCGGATGAAAATGAAAGACATCCTCCAAAACCGATTTCGTTTCCTCGTCGGTCGTTTTTTCCAAATCCACCCAGAGAAAAAGATTTGTGTCCGCCAGAAGCGTTGGCATTAAAAAAATGTCGATATTCTGGCTGTGCAGCTTGCCCTGGGTGGTAAAAGCAAACGAGCGGATCATGCGCACTTTGGCCCGGAAAAAGTTTTTTTGAATCGAGTCAACCTAGCTCGAATCTTAGGGGGAAGCTGCCTTCACGCAAGTCCGGTTTGGGTTCGGAAGCAAACAACCCTTGACCGAGAACGGTTCCGGTTATTCACTCCACGCATCAAATCTTCCAGATAACTTTATGAAAAAACTTTTCACCTCCGCACAGCGAATTACGAGCGCGCTACCATGCGCAACTTTGATTTTATTCTCGGTTATTCTGCTGGTGGCGGGCAGTGCCGAAGCTGAATCGCCTAAGAAAATTCTCGTCGTGACCGTGACCACGGGTTTCCCGCACAGCTCTGTGCCGACCGCGGAAAAAGTATTGGCCAGCCTGGGAGAAAAGAGCGGCGCGTTCAAAGTTGTGGACATCGTTGGAAGCGGCCCCCGTCCGAAAGAAAAGGCTGAAGAAACAGCGTGGATGGAAAAGCTGACTCACGACCTCGCGGGAAAAATGTCACCCGCCTCGCTGAAAAATTATGACGGAATTATTTTCGCCAACACCACAGGCGATTTGCCTTTGCCCGACAAAACCGCCTTTCTGCAATGGATCGCCGCTGGTCATGCTTTCATCGGCATGCACTCGGCCACCGATACCTTTCGCGGGCACACGCCACTTGATCCCTACGTCGAAATGATCGGCGCCGAATTCAAGACGCACGGCGCGCAGGTCGAGGTCACTTGCATCAACCAGGACCCCAAACATCCTGCGTGCAGGAATTTCGGGCCGACGTTCACGGTGACGGACGAGATCTACATAATGAACGGCTTCGATCGCGCTCAAGTTCATGGGTTGCTCGGCCTCGAGAAACATCCGAACAGCGGTGAAGCTGGAGATTATCCGGTCGCCTGGTGCAAAAATTTCAGCAAAGGAAAAGTTTTCTACACCTCACTCGGCCACCGCGAAGATGTCTGGGAAAGCGCCGCCTACCAGAATCACATTCTCGGCGGAATCAAATGGGCGCTCGGCTTGGAAAAAGGCAGCGCGAAGCCGCAGACAAAATCCAAGTAGCCGCGCCTTGTTCGAGAGCGATAATCGCGAACAAATGCAGGCGAAGATTAATCACTTTGCCGCCAGCGCCGCTTCGATGGCTTGGACAACTTCGGGCGCATCGGGCGCGGTTTTGGGCTCAAAGCGTTTTAGGATTTTACCATCTTTGCCGATGAGAAATTTTCCAAAGTTCCATTTGATGTCGCCAGGGTAAGGCGACTTTTCTCCAGCGAGGGCGACGTAGAGCGGATGGCGGTGCGCTCCGTTCACTTCGAGTTTGTCGAAGAGAGGAAAGGTCACGTCGTATTTGCTGGAGCAGAATTGTTTGATTTCTTCGTTGGTGCCCGGTTCCTGGCCGCCGAACTGGTTGCAGGGAAAACCCAGGACGGTGAAGCCTTGCGCCTTGTATTTCTGCTGGAGGGCTTCGAGACCCTTGTATTGCGGAGTCAATCCGCATTTGGAAGCGACGTTCACAACAAGAAGCACTTTGCCTTTGTAGGCATCGAGCGAGGTTTCTTTTCCGTCGTTGTCTTTGACCGGAATTTCAAGGACGGATCCAGCTGAAGCGGAGAGAGTTTGCATAATCAATAAAGCAGCGAGAATTGCGAGTTTGTTCATGGACGCAGAATGGGCGTCCGCAAAACGATTGTCAATCTGGTGAACGTAGGCGGCGCCCCGTGGATCAGGACAGGGAGGCGAGAATTTTTTCCGCCGCTGCCCGTGGACTCACGGCGTTGCAAATCGGTCGGCCAATCACGAGCCAACTCGCGCCCGCGTCCATCGCCTCGCGCGGCGAAAGGGTTCGCTTTTGGTCATCTGGCCGGTGGCCGGTGATGCGGATTCCCGGCGTGACGAGTTGCATTTCGTGCGGGAGGAATTGCCGCAGGTCGGCAATCTCCAGCGGCGAGCAGACGAGGCCGCGCAATCCTGACGAGGCTGCGAGGTTCGCGAGCCGCTCAACTTGTTTGCCAACATCCGACCCCGCACCCGTTATACTGAGTTCGTTGCTGTCGAAGCTGGTGAGAACCGTGACGCCAAGGACCAGCGGCGCTGGCAACTTCAATTCATGCGCCGTGTCCTGCGCGGATTTTTCCGCAGCGCGCATCATCTCGGGTCCGCCGCACGTATGAATGGTCAGCATTTGCACATCGAGCCGAACCGCGACCCCGACGGATTTTGCGACGGTGTTTGGAATGTCGTGAAATTTCAGGTCCAGAAACACCGCTGCGCCGGTATCGCGAATTCGACGGACAATCTCCGGACCCGCACTGGTGAAGAGTTCGCTCCCGATCTTGAATGCGCCGACCACCGGCGCGAGCTGCGCGGCAAGTTTCAAGGCTGTCTCCGCATTGGGAACATCCAAAGCAACGATGATGGGGTTTCTCATATTTTCTAAGAACGAGGGCGCTTTACGACTTTAGCGGCACGGAAATATTGATCTGATGTTTCAGGCAATAGGCGGCGTTCTCCACGTATTTTGTTGCCCAATATTTCAGGCCGGCGCGTTCCTCCGTGCTCAGCGCCTTAACAACTTTCGCGGGCGACCCGAGCACACGCGAGCCGGCGGGGATCTCCATGCCTTGCGTCACCAGCGCTCGTGCGCCGATCAAACATTGTTCGCCGATAATCGCGCCATCCAAAACAATTGCGCCCATGCCGATCAGGCATTCGTCGCCGATCGTGCAGGCATGAACAATCGCGGAATGGCCGACGGTTACAAATTTTCCGAGGATGCAGGGGAAATCATCCGCGAGATGCACGACAGCGTTGTCCTGGATGTTGCTTCCTTCGCTGATGACGATGCGGTTGATGTCGCCGCGCAAGACCGCGTTGTACCAGACACTCGCCCGATCGCCCAATGTGACGTCGCCCAGGACGACTGCGCCCTTCGCGATATAAACATCTTTGCCGAGCGCCGGTTTTTTGCGGAGAAACGTTTCCAGTTTTTGTTCCAGTTTCGTCACGACCTGTATTTAAAATAGCGACGAGCCGGTTCCAACCTTTAAAACTTGGCCAACCGCATTTGGATTTTGTGCGATCCGCGTTTGAGTTCTGGCAGTCGGGGTTGTATCGGTTAACACCATGAAAGAAACTCCGCGGCGCAAGCCGCCGGCTCGCCGCAGGAAAAAACTCCCGACTTCTTTCAAGGAACTCACGCCAAGCAAACATTTCCATCCCGGCACTTTTTTCTACGAGATGGTCTGGAAAGCGTTGCTCACTCCGCGCTCGGGTGAACATGCCCGGCCGAAATTTCCGCAATTGACCAAAGGCGAAGTCGCCCTGACGTGGATCGGCCATGCGTCGTTCCTGGCGCAATTCACGGATCTGAACGTTTTAATCGATCCCAATTTTGCGAACTGGCTTTTTCTTTTAAAACGCATCAAACGCGCCGGTTTGAAAATTGAGGATCTGCCGCCAATCGATCTGGTTTTGCTGACGCACGCGCATTTCGATCATTTCCACAAACCGACGCTGCGCCGTTTGCCCGCACCGAAAATCGCGATCATGCCGTGGGGCGTCGGCGACCTGGCAAAAAACCTCGGATTCGGCCGGATCATCGAACTGCAATGGTGGGAGAGTTTCACTCACGAGGATTGGAAAGTCACATTGACGCCCAGCAAACATTGGGGCGCGAGGACGTTGCATGACGACCACCGCGGGTATGGCGGATTTATTCTGGAGCATCAAGGCCGGAGAATTTATCACGCTGGGGACAGCGCATATTTTCACGGTTTTAAGGAAATTGGGCGGAAAAGCCCTCCGGAGATCGCGCTTTTACCAATTGGCGCTTATTACCCTGATACGTTTCGCCATGTTCATATGGGGCCCGATCAGGCGGTAAAAGCTTTCGCCGACTTGAAAGCAAAATGGCTGGTCCCGATGCATTTTGGCACATTCCGGCTTTCGTTCGAGGACATGGACGAGCCCCCCCGCTGGCTGGCGGAACTTTGTCACGAGAACGCCATCACGCAAAACTTGCGCATTCTGCGGGAGGGCGTTCCAGAAATTTTTTAGGCGTCTTTTCTCTTATTTCGCTTTCAGCCTCCTGTCTCTCCCTCGGAAGATATCAAAAAAAATCACTTAGCGTCCGCTCCGGTATTTGCCCGAAATCGTTAGGGGACTCCCTGAAAATACTAGTTGTCAATTAAAGGATTTTTGCCCTATTGTCCGCCGCAATGCACCGTTTTGGTGCGCGGATGAACTGTTTTCATCCAAGAAAAACGCATAAAAACGTAAACAAAAACGCAGGAGGAACTAAAATAAATGAAGATTAATAAATGGACATTGGGATTGGCAGCCGTCGGGCTCGTCAGCCTCTCGTCAGTGGCACAAGCAGAAGAGACATCGGTCCCGTTGATGACCGCACTCTCCTCGACCGTGATCAGCGGATACGTTGATGCCTCGGCCGTATGGAACCCCGGAACAGGCAACGCGAACCCCGCTCCTGTTTCCTTCAACGCTGGAAAACAAGACGGATTCAACCTCAACGTGGTAAACCTCACGCTGGAAAAACCGCTCGACGAAGGCACCTGGTCAGCCGGCTATAAAGTTGAATTGCTCTTCGGCCCGGACGCCGTTGGATACAATCCGTCAGCCAATAGTGGCACGTTTATTCCCGGTACTGCTGGAACGCCAGCGAGCAATGGCCCTGGTCTGGACGGACTCCCCAACACCGCCGATGACGTCGTTAACCCGGCAACAGCGGGAACTCCTTCCAGGACGACTGGAAACCAGAGCGACTTCGGAATCAAGCAAGCTTACATCGCCCTGCGCGCCCCGGTTGGCAATGGCCTCGACCTCAAGCTCGGTGTGTTCGACACCCCGATTGGTTATGAATCGTTTGTCGGCTATCGCAATCCGAATTACACCCGCTCTTACGGTTACACGATCGAACCCACGCAGCACACCGGTGTGTTGGCTTCGTATCAGTTCAGCGACATCATTGGGGTTTCCGCTGGGATCGCGAACACGCTGTCTCCTGGAATCAATTCGCGCTCGCCGCGCGGTGAATCCTCGAAGGCATATATGGGCTCGATCACTCTGACCGCTCCGCAAAGCATGGGCGCGTTGGCCGGATCCGCTCTTTACGCTGGAATCGTGGACGGTTTCGCTGGAAACCCGTCGGATGACCAAACCAGTTATTACTTGGGCGCGACGATCGCGACCCCAGTGGCTGGATTGCGATTTGGCGCAGCTTATGACCATGCATCGAACCTCGGCGCTGGCGGATATGCTTCGGCAATCGCGCTCTATGCCTCGTTCCAGGCCAGCGAAAAGGTGAGCTTCCATGCTCGTGCTGAATATGCCAAACTCGGTGGTGACAAGATCACAGCATTGACCGGCACAGTCCAATACGACCTCTGGCAAAATGTGATCA
This sequence comes from Verrucomicrobiota bacterium, assembly GCA_039917795.1. GTDB lineage: Bacteria > Verrucomicrobiota > Verrucomicrobiia > Limisphaerales > CANJXF01 > CANJXF01. The sequence continues at coordinate 11,389 of JBDSIW010000119.1, forward strand.
GCCGTCTGGAAATTCGTTGGGACCATTCCCAAAACAGCAATTTCGGCGGAACATCGGCTGGCCCTCGTGACCAGGATCCTCTTTCTTCAACCTTCAATCCAAATGGAGCGCACAAGAAGAACGAAGTCATGATCGCTGCAAACCTGGTCTACAAATTCTAAGTTAATTAGAATCTACAAAACCCCTTCCGAGAAATTGGGAGGGGTTTTTTATTTGCTCAATTGCTCTTGATATGGAAGTTGAGTTCAGGCGAAATGCAACGCGCTGTAAACTGTATGAATTTGGCTGATATTCTCACCCACGAACAAATTGTCCCCGATTTGCAGGCCAGCAACCGTTGGGAAGCCATTGACGAACTCATCAATAACCTGGTTACCACCGGAAAAATTAAACCGGAACATCGCGAAGCGGTCGCAGCGGTGGTAAAAAAGCGCGAAACCTCCATGAGCACCGGAATCGGTTTTGGCATCGGAATCCCCCACGCCTCCACGGATTTGATTTATGAAGTGGTCGGCGCGTTTGGCCGCTCAAAAAAGGGAATGAATTTCGACGCGCTCGACAACCAACCGGTGAATCTGGTCATGCTCTTTCTGGTCCCGCAGGGCCAGTTTCAAAAACATCTTCACACGCTCGCCAACATCGCCAAGCTGCTTCACAATAAGGAATTTCGTCAGGCCCTCGAGACCGCTCCGGACGCCGACGCGATTATCCAAATTGTCCGGACGCACGCGACCCAGAAATGAAGAATTCTGCACGCGCGAAACGTCCCGCACGGATGAATGAACAGGCGAAGAACTTTTATTCCTTTATCTCACGACCGGCTATTTCCCTTCGCCTCGTTCTCCTGTGATCCATCGAATTCTTGAGCAGCGGTTGGAAGAGGCGGTCCGCGCCATTCTGCCAGACGCCCCATTGGAATCATTGCTGGTGCGCCCCTGCCCCGATCCGAAGTTTGGCGATTACCAAACCAACGCCCTGATGTCTTTGGCCAAGGGACGAAAAATGAATCCCCGCCAACTCGCTAATGAGGTCTTGGCGAAGCTCAACCTGACGGATTGGTGCGAAAAGGTGGAAATTGCCGGCGCCGGTTTTCTCAACTTTCACGTCAAAACCTCCGCCATTGCCGCAACGCTCGATGCCGCCGCCCGTGGCGAACATCTTTTTTTCTCGAGAGCCGAAATTCCCCGGACCGTTGTGGTCGATTTCAGTTCGCCCAACGTGGCGAAGCCGATGCACGTCGGGCACATTCGCTCCACTATTTTGGGCGATTCGCTTGCGCGAATCCTCCGGAGCCTCGGCCATCACGTCGTGACCGACAACCACATTGGCGATTGGGGAACGCAATTCGGAAAACTCATTATCGGCTGGAAAAACCACCTCGATCGCGCAGCCATTGCCTTGGATCCGATCAGCGAAATGGAACGGATTTATAAACTGGTCAATGCCGCCTCGGAAAACGACGCGCAGGTTTTGGAAAGCGCGCGGCAGGAGCTCGTAAAACTACAGAGCGGCGACGAAGAAAACCTTCGCATCTGGCGCGAGATGATCGAGCTTTCGCAGCATCAGTTCGAAGAAATCTACGGACGCCTCGGCGTGAAGTTTGACCATGCCCACGGCGAAAGTTTCTACAACTCCTGGCTCAAGGAAGTCGTGACGGAGTTGTCGGAAAAAGGAATTGCCCGGCAAACCGAAGGCGCGATTGGAATTTTTTCCGACGGCACTTTGCCGCAAAAGGAAGATCCGTTTCTCATCCAGCGCGATGGCGAATGGCAGGACAATCCGTGCCTGATCCAGAAGAGCGATGGCGGATTCAATTACGCCACGACCGACCTCGCGACGCTGAAGTACCGTTTGGAAACCTGGCATCCGTCCGAGATCGCCTACGTCACTGATGGCCGGCAGCAACTCCATTTTCGGCAGATCTTCGCGGCGTTCTCGCGCTGGCATCCGGAAACGAAGATCCAACTCGCGCACGTCTGGTTCGGCTCTATTCTTGGCGACGACGGCAAGCCCTTCAAAACGCGTTCGGGCGAAACCGTCAAACTGGCCGGCCTTCTTGACGAAGCAGAAGAGCGCGCGTTCAAAGTGGTTTCGGAGAAGAGCCCGGAATTGGACGAAGCCGAGCGTCGCGAGATTGGACGCATCGTCGGAATCGGGGCTGTGAAATACGGCGATCTCCAGCAGAACCGCCAGAGCGATTACGTTTTCAGTTGGGACAAAATGCTTTCATTGCAAGGCAACACCGCGCCGTATTTGCAATATGCCTACACGCGCGTCCGGAGTATTTTCCGGAAACTGGAAACATCGAACACCGAACATCGAACATCGAACATCCAATTGATTGCCGCCGAGGAAATCACCCTCGCCAAACATTTATTGAACTTTGGACTGACGCTCGAAGCGGCGGCGGACGATTTTCGCCCAAACTTTCTTTGCGGTTATCTCTACGAGCTTGCGGGGCATTTCGCGCGCTTCTATGAGAATTGTCCGGTGCTCAAGGCGGAAGCGGCGGAGCGGAATTCCCGCCTCGGGTTGTGCGATTTGACGGGCCGCGTTTTGAAACAAGGTTTGGAACTTTTGGGAATCGAAACTGTCGAGCAGATGTGAGTTCGAAGTCCGATTTCAATTTTTCAGATCCCGGATTCGACTTTCGCGTCGTTCCTCAATCAAACGATAATAATTTTCCCCGCCGTTGGGTCGGGTTCTGGCATTCGATTGGAGTTTCCGACCTCCGAACGAATTCACCCTCGGGCAGGCGGCGATTTCCCTTTTGAGGATTTGCTGAATTGACTGG
>JBDSIW010000120.1:0-2899 GCA_039917795.1 Verrucomicrobiota bacterium
CCGTGAGCGACGCCCGCTTCGTAGCAGGTCGCCACTTCGTCGCCGAGTTGAAGGTTATCCTTGGATAAAATTCGGTAGGTGCGGATTTCAAACGAAATTTTTTTCCCTTCAGCCAGACCCAACCGTTCGTAATCCTCCTTGCTGATGCGGGAGCGCAGGGTGAGGCCGCTCGGCAAACCGAGTTCCAGCCGCAGCATGATTCCCAGAAAATAGGTGTGCCTGATCACACCCTGATAACGAAAGGCGGACAGGTCGGGGGAAATTTGCACGGCGTAGGGACGAAACCCAATCCGCATCTTCTGGCCATCGGACAATCCGTGCGCGGGAAACTCCAGTTCGTTGAGCCGCGCCAGGCCGCCGCGGACTTCCAGCTCCAAAACATTCATCACGCCCACGAAGCGAGCCACGAATTCGTTGGCCGGCTCCTCGTAGATTTCCCGGGGCGTGCCGATTTGCTCGAGCTTGCCCTTGGAAAAAATCACGATGCGATCCGAGACTTCCATCGCTTCCTCCTGGTCATGCGTCACAAACAGCGTGGTCACTTTCAGGTCGTGATGAAGGTTTACCAGCCATTGCCGCAGTTCCTGGCGAATCTTTGCATCCACCGCGCCAAACGGCTCATCGAGAAGAAGAACATCGGGCTTGGGCGCGAGCGCCCGGGCGATGGCGATGCGTTGTCGCTGCCCTCCTGAAAGCTGATGGGGATAACGTTTTTCGAGTCCGTTCAAATCGAGCAGTTTCAATAATTCCGCGACGCGAATTTTGATGTCGGACACCTTCCATTTCTTTATTTTCAGTCCGAACGCGATGTTTTTGAAAACCGTCATGTTCTTGAACAGCGCGTAATTCTGAAACACGAAACCAATATTGCGCTTCTGCACCTTGATGTCATTGACGCGCAGGCCGCGAATAAAAATGTCGCCCTCGGTCGGCAATTCCAACCCGCCAATCATCCGGAGCACGGTGGTTTTCCCGCCGCCGCTCGGTCCGAGCAACGCGACCAACTCGCCTTCCTTCACCGAAAAACTGATGTTATTGACCGCGGCCACTTCGCCGAATTTCTTACTGACATTTTTAATCTCGATACTCATGGAAATTTTCAGCGCAACCCAGGGTCTATCACGGCGCGCTCGGCCTGTTCATATTCCCTCTGCGTGCGCCATTCCAGCCAGGTTTTGAATCCAAGGGTCAGCAAGGCGAGAATGGCCAGCAGACTCGCCACCGCAAAAGCCGCCGTCGCGTTGTATTCGTTGTAAAGTTTTTCCACCCGCAACGGCATCGTGTCTGTCTGGCCGGTGATGTGACCGGACACGACCGATACCGCGCCGAATTCCCCCATCGCCCGCGCGTTGCAAAGAATCACGCCATAGAGCAAACCCCATTTCACGGACGGCAACGTCACATGCCAGAAAGTTTGCCAGCCATTGGCGCCGAGCGTCATAGCCGCCTGCTCCTGTTCCGAGCCCGTGGCCTGCATCACGGGAATCAGTTCGCGCGCCACAAACGGAAACGTAATGAACACGGTGGCCAGAACAATTCCTGGAATCGCGAAAATGATTTTAATGTCGCGCTCGTCCAGCCATTGGCCAAAGTAACCCTGCAAGCCAAAGAGAAGGACAAACATCAAACCGGAAACCACCGGCGACACCGCGAAAGGCAGATCGATCAGCGTGATGAGAATAGCTTTGCCGCGGAATTCAAATTTTGCGATCGCCCATGAGGCGGCCAATCCAAAAATCAGGTTAAGCGGCACACTGATCGCCGCCACCATCAGAGTCAAGCGGATGGCCGACCATGAATCGGGATGCTGCAAGGCGTCCCAGTAAAACGGGAGTCCCTTCGAGAGTGCCTGGCCAAAAACATTGACGAGGGGCAGTAGAAGAAAAACCAGCGTGAAGGCGAGCGCGATGACGATGAACGTCCATTTCGCGATCGGAGATTCTTCAATGCCGCGACGCGAGGCGACGTTGCGGGAGCCGATGCGGGATTTGGGTGCGGCAGCCATTTTTTCTACTGATTGAAACGACTCGCCCAGACCTCGAGCCAATTAATGACCGCCAGGATCACAAAGGAAATAATCATAAGCACGGCGGCAATCGCGACCGCTCCGTGGTAATCGTATTGTTCGAGCCGGATCACGATCAGGTAGGGCGCGATTTCCGTCTTGAACGGAAGATTGCCCGACACAAAAACAATCGAGCCGTATTCGCCGACTGCCCGGGCAAAGGCGAGTGCGAAGCCCGTGACAATGGTGGGAAACAACGTTGGGATCAGAACCTGCCAAAACGTGCGAAACCGGCTCGCGCCCAGGGACGCCGCGACTTCTTCAATTTCTTTTTCCAGATTCTGGAGGACGGGTTGCAATGTCCGCACCGCGAACGGCAACCCCACAAAAGTCAACGCGATGACCACGGCCAGCGGCGTGTAGGAGCCCTTGATCCCGAACGGGACGAGATATTTTCCGAGCCACCCGTTGGCCGCGAAGAGGTTCGACAACGTCAGGCCCGCCACCGCCGTCGGCAACGCGAAGGGAAAATCAACGAGCGCATCTATGAATCGTTTGCCGGGAAACTCATAACGCACCAGCACCCAGGCCAGCAAGGTGCCCATCACGGCATTGATCAGCGCGGCAATGCATGCTGCGCCAAAAGTTAATCTATAAGCGGCGAGCGCCCGGTCTTCCGTGACCAGTTTCCAGAAGTCGGCCCAGGACATTTCGAACGCCTTTAAAAAGAGCGCCACGACTGGAATCAAAACCAGCGCGCTCAAATAAAAGATCGTGTAGCCCATGGTCAGGCCAAAGCCGGGCAGCGGATTGTATTTTTTTTCGGACATCGGCGCGGGAGATTATCTTTTCAAGTCTTTTAGACGCAACTCCAGAGAATCATACGCAGCGGGC
>JBDSIW010000121.1:0-11685 GCA_039917795.1 Verrucomicrobiota bacterium
ACGTAGCCGAAGAAACCGACGAACCCCGCCGCCGTCGCCGCCGCTTTCTTCGAAGTCAAATCCAACGCCATCACCCCGGAAAACATCACCGGCACGTAAACAAAAAACCCGATTACGCCAAATAATCCCAGGTTGAGCCACAGGAGGCCCGACAGCGTGAAGCGGCTTTGCCGGATCTCAAAAGGAAGGGCGTCCTCGAGAAGCAACCGGTTGAAGTAAACCAATTCGCCACCTTTGAGCTTTTTTGAAACCAGCGATTGCGTTTTCTCGCGCAAAGTAATTCCGGAAAAACGCCCCGGGTCATGCAGGCTCCCGCCCTTAAGAATTCTATTCAACTCTGCGATCAACAATTTTTTCTGCCCGTCGCCGCTCGGAGCATTCAAAAGGGTTGCGCGGGTTTTCGGCGGAATTTGATTCCACAAATATTCGTGCGCGGGACTGGCTCGGCTTTGAAGTTTTTGGAGAACACCCGCCGGGTCTTTGATGTCCTCATTGGTCAGGAGGAGCGAGCCCGAGAGGATCAAGCCGAGAAATGCCAGGAGCAGCGGAATCATCGCCAGCGTGCTCATGCGCCCGCGGCGGCCGCCAAACTTGTCGGAGAGCCAGCCCATCGTCAGCATCCCCGCCGCGCCCGCAAGTTCAATGACCAGCGTGCTGATACCGCCTTTGACGAGCGACGCGCCTTTGACTTCCTTGAGGTAAGTTGGCCCCCAATCCACCATCGCGTAGCGCGCGATGTAAACGAAGATGTTCGCGAACGCCAGCACCCAGAGCATTTTGTTCGGTAAAATATATTTGGAGAACATTTCTCTGAAGCTGAGTTCGCGCTCGTGGTTCCCAGCTTCTTCCGCGGGCCAGTCGTTTTTATATTCCTCGACGGGCGGCAATCCCTCGGACTGCGGCGTGTCTCGCATTCGCCAGAAAAGGTAGAGAGCGAAAAGCGTGGCAATGAATCCCGGGACGTAAAACGCCGAGCGCCAGCCCCAATGTTCCGCGCAAAGCGCAGCCAGCCATCCCGCGATGCCGCCGCCAATGTTGTGGGAAACATTCCAAAGCCCGAAAATCTTGCCGCGTTCTTTCACGCTGTACCAGTGAGCGAGGCTCCTCGCGCATGGGCCGTAACCCATTCCCTGGACAAAGCCGTTGGCCGTCCAAAGGAAAACGTGTCCCCAATAATTCGTGGTTGCGCCAAAAATAAAATTGATGGCCGCGGTCAGCAACATCCCAACCGCCAGAAATTTTCGCGAGTCGCTGCGATCGGCAAAAAATCCCATCACCAGTTTTCCGATGCCATAAGCCACGGACGTCCCGAGCAGGATATCGCCGATCATGGGCTTGTCGTAATGCAACGCCTCGCCCATTTCCTTGGAAACGGGCGCGAAGTTATTGCGGACGAGATAAAAGGCGGCGTAAGCGAGGAAGGCGGCCTCGAAAATCTGCCCGCGGAGACGGGGATAGAGCCGTTTGATTTCTTCCTCGGCTTTCCGAGGAATGGCTGGCGCCGGATCGAACCATTTCAGAAACGGTCTGATCATTTTTTTCCAGCGAATTCGCCTACTCTAGAAGGCGAAGAAGGTTTGGTAGATTCCCACTTTGAAAAACCTCGATAGCGCAAGAGTTCGACGGCTTTTCTCGATCTGTCCCAACCGAGGATTTCCTGCATCCATTCCGCGGCCTCCAGGGCGCGGGCGTCGGCGTCGCGAAAATAATAATGCCAGCTTGTGCGACGAATCATGATGTCGTCCAGATGTTGCACCCATTCGTGGAGACAAAAATGTTCGACCGCGGATTTGCAGAAGTGAGGTGGAACAATCCCGCTCACGCCAGCCACCTCGCCTGGAGGCAAGAGAGCTTCGGAGGCGGTGCGGCAGCGTGAAAAATTTCCGCCCAGTTTTCTGACGATTTGATCGACCGCTTGTTCGGCCATCAAGCGATAGGTGGTCAGTTTTCCGCCCGCCACATCCCACCAAAACGGTTCCGGACTTCTGATATCGTGCGAACGGGAAATGTCCGATGGTTTCCCATCGGAATTGGCGATGAGCGGGCGGAGTCCGGCCCAAGTGCTGATGACGTTTTGGCCGGTCAACTTTGCCTTGGGGAAAAACTGGTTCGTGATTTGCAGCACGTAACGAATGTCCTCGGCATTGGCGTGAACGTCATCCAGCGAACCGTCGTAGTCAGTATCAGTCGTGCCGATGATGGTTCGATCTCCCCAAGGAATGACGAAAAGGATGCGTTTGCCCTCAGTCATCACAATGGCGTCGGGAAACGGAAACCGGCTCCGTTCCACCACGAGATGAATCCCTTTCGTGAGCCGAAGTTTGACCGCACTATGGGGAAGGCCATCAGCCCAGGGACCGGTCGCGTTCACCACGGCGCGCGTGCGAACAAGGTAGCGCGGGCTTCCCGCCTGCAAGTTCGCGGCGCTGCCTGCGCCGAGTCGGACTGGTGCCTTGTAACCCGCCTTCACCTCCAAGTTGGAAGCCTGCGCCACGTCGAACAGGTCGCACTGCCATTCGCCCAAAACAAATTTGGCATCCTGGAATTGGCAATAATTCAGCAGCAGCGCGCCTTGATTTTCAGCAGAACGCAATGTGTCAAGGACGAGCCGCGCGTCATTGGTTAAGCCATCAAAATAACGAACAGCGCCATTGAGATTCGTTCCGGCCAAACCCGGGACATGGCGAAGCGCCTCGCCCTTATCCAGCCAGGAAGAGGTCCCGAGATTCCTTCCTCCGCAAAGCAGGTCGTAAATTTTTACGCCGATTTTCAACTGCCAAAGTTTCCAGTCGCGATTGTCGGAATAGGTCGGGAAAACAAACGCCAGCGGGGCGGCGAGGTGCGGGGCGATTTGGTTAACAATTTTTTTCTCCACGCTGGCTTCGTGCACCAGCCCGATCCGGCCTTGCGCCAGATATCTCAAGCCGCCGTGCAACAGTCGGCTCGAACGGCTGCTCGTGCCGAAGGCAAAATCATGTTGCTCGACCAGCCCGACCTTCAATCCGCGCATGGCGGCGTCGCGCGCAATGCCTGAGCCGGTGATTCCGCCGCCGATGATCAGCAAATCGAGCGGTTGCGACGTGAGCGCTTTAATGATCCCTTCCCGTGATTTGGCGGCGGTCTGGCTCACGCGAGCACAACATCCCTTCTCGCCGCTCGCAGTTCTGCGCCGAATTCCTCCAGGGTTGGGTAAATCAAATCGGACGCCATCGACGACGAGGCGGCATCCGCCATGGTGGCTTCACCGCTCAACACCAGGACGCCCATCGCGCCGGCGTTTTTGGCCATTGCGATGTCGGTGTAAATCCGGTCGCCCACCATTGCGAGTTCGCCCGGTTGCAAGGAGTGTCGCGCCAAAATTCCCTGGAGCATTCGCGAATCGGGCTTTCCCAGAACAGCGGTCGGCTCGCGGCCCGTGGCCAAATTCAAGCAGGCGCAAATGGACGCGCAATCGACCAGGACAGTCGGCTCGTCCGTGGGACAAACCCGGTCGGGATTCGTCGCGAGATATGGCTTGCCCTTCGAAATCCAGTAAGCGGCCCGGCAAAGGCGCGAGTAAGTCAATCCCGTGTCAAAAGCGATAACGACAATTTCGGGCTCGTCGAGAGCACTGTCCTCCGTCAGGACGAACCCGGCGTTCACGACTTCGTGATAAAGGCTGGGTGTCCCAAGAACGAATAGCCGGTTGGCGGCGGGATATTTCTCGCGCAAAAATTCCAGCGTACATTGGGCGGAGGTGTAGAGCTGCTCGCGCGTGGCGGCGATCCCCATTTTTTTCAAGTGCAGCAGATAATCGGTTACGCTCTTGGACGGATTATTGGTGACGAAAGTATGACCGATACCCAGGTCGCCCAGCGTTTTTAAAAATGGCGGGGTGAAGTCAAATAGCGTTCCGCCCTTGTAAATGGTCCCATCCATGTCGAGCGCGACGTGTCGTATATTCCGAAGCCAATTTTTCATTTAATTTGCCACCCGGCCTTATTGCGTCTGCGTATTCTGTTGAAGCCTGCTCTCGCACTTGAGTTTCAGAGAGCCCGAGCGTGCGTCGGTTTTTGGACAAAAAGCAAATCGTCTTTTTTTCGCGCTTTACCATCGTGTTCGAGCGCGGGCGAACGTTCGGGTGGTGGCAATGGTCCAGTGGTTTTCCTGGAAACGGGCGGGGCGGCGATTAACCGCCCCGCTATTTACATTCACAGAACCGGTAGAGCGCACCTTTCTTTTATGGATGCGAAATGCGATAGAAGCCAGCGTCGGGCAACGGAGGATTATCCGTGAACGTGGCCGTCCCGTCTCCGCCCGCCACTGCCGACCCAACTCTCGAATATGTTCCATCCACCGTTCCAGAACGGACGATGTTGTACGTTTCGCCAGCGACGCCGGTGAACTGAATCGTGACCGTCGTGAAAGTTCGAGTGATCGATTGGATTCTAGTCGCCGGTGCGCCCGGAGTGAAATAGACGCGCAAGCGCGGGCGGTCCCGCTCCGTCACAGCCTCCGCAGTGGCGAAGCCCCATCCGTCACTGCCGTTGGGCCACGGCAGGATTACCCAGCCGTAATTCGGTCGAGCACCCGAAGCCCAAGCCTGAACGTCGCGGGTCAATTCGTATTCCAGGAAACCCGCCTGAACATTTGGATCGAGTGCGGAACTCCCGGCCACAGCCGTCGAAGCGGCCGCCGCTTCAACATCGTCTGCCGTCACGCCATTGACCAAGGTGTTCCAGGTGTCTGTGTCTGCCCAGGGCTGCAACATCGGATGGAACGTTCCTCCATCGCCCATTGCCTGGCCGAGCGTGCTGCTCAAATCGAGGATGGCGGCATGAATGGTCGAACCGGCAGGAATTTGCCCGACGCCATTGCCAAAGATGTTGTCGAACCGGATGAGCACCTGCTCGTCATTCTCTGGTGTTGCTCCCGTGACGGCCCAATCCACGAACACGCCGGTGGAGGTGCTGGATTCTGTATCAGGCGTATTGGCTCGGATGCGGGTATCGACTGCATTGGTGTATTCACTGACGCCTTGGCGGAAACTGGCGGAGGCCGTTCCAGCCGGGAGCCAAAGGACCCGCAGGCGGGGACGATCATCGATGTTGGGCGCTTCGCTTGGGCTAAAGCCCGTCCCGTCGGTTCTTCCGACCCAGCCTGGCATCACCCAGCCGTAATTCTCCACCCCGCCCTGCCAGGCCTGAATGTCGGGCAGGACTGAAAACGTGACCGTGCCAATCGTGGTATTGGCGTCGCCGTTTTCCAGGCCGAAGGCGGAATCAAAGGCGGACCGCGCTTCCATATCGTCGATATCCACGCCATTGCCCAAGCTTTCCCAGGTGTCGTTCGTGCCATCAAACGACCTCAGCATCCGGTAGAGCGGACTTCCATCCCCGGAGTCGTTTACGTCCAGAAAAAGATCCGCCGAAACAATGATCGCATTGGTCGGAATCTTCCCGGGCTCTTCGCCAAAAATATTGTCATATCGCATCAGCACCTGGAGCGCATTTTGAGCGTCTGGAAAATCGATAAAGAGGCCGCTGGCGCCGCCCGCTGGAAAGCTGGCGATGGGCGCGGCTTGACGAACTTCGATATCCACTTCTCCGGAATAACGGCCATAGCCGTTGTCCGCCCCCTCCTGGAAATCAACGGCGCGCAATAACCCGACCTTTACCGTGGTGCCAGCGCTGGTGATTCCTCCGTCGCCATCCGTCAACTTCACGAACACGGAACGCAAATCCAACGAGGGGCTCCCACTAATATTGCGGAAAGTAATGCTCCTCAAGAGAGCCTCCGCCGCCGTGGGCGTGGCAGAACTATTGAAGCTGATCACAAGCGGCGTGGTGCCGTTTCCTCCCGCAAAGGTGGCGATCGCGACGCCGCCGTAACTCACCGCATTTCCTGACACACTAATTTGGCCCGGACCTGTTCCCGTGCTACGGATTTCCAGCCGGTCATCGGCCGTCCCGTTATTTGTGATGGAAATGGTCATGTTTCCGCCCGCATAGTTGGGCGAATTCGGGTCCGAAATAGTTCCCCGACCCGCGATTCCCACGCCGGCCAAACCGGTTCCATAGACTTTCTCACCGCTCGGGATGGATAAAATTCCTTCGTTATCGAGCGTGGTGGTTAACACCGGAACTCCAGCTAATGCTGCGTACGCCGGGTCCGAAGAGCTAACCGCATTGGAAATCGTGTAGGTCGTGCTGCCATCGATGGCGAGATCATCAATGGCCGTGACGGTCACAACTTGAGCAATGTTCCAATTCCCAGGAGTAAATGAAAGAATTGCCGGGGAAACGTTTCCTCCCTGAATTGTGTCACTTGAGGAAATCGTTACCGTGACGTTACCCTTCGGCTGACTTTCCAGCTTCACGTTATACGTGTTGGTCTTGCCTTCCACCACGGATAATCCGTTAGGGCCACTGGCGCTCACGTCCAAGCCGACTGTGTCGTCATCGAGGTTGACCAGGGACACGTCGGCCGGATTCAAGCCATTATACGATGCGTCAGAACTCACCGCAGTCGCGGTGATAATGGTGAACGAAACATTTCCATCATCGATAAAATCTTCGACTCCCGTCACGGTGACGACTTTCTCTTGATTCCAATCGCTCGTCGTGAAGGTCAGGTTCGCCGGAGAAACGGTCCCCTCGCTCGTATTTCCAGACGATAGCCCGATCGTGACATCCGCAGTGGGCTGAGTGTTGAGCCGGATGGTGAATGTGGCGGAACCGCCCGCTTCCGTGGTGGTCAATCCGCTCGTCGGCGCGACCGTGATGCCGCCTTCATTATCGCCATTCACAACCTGCACATCGGCTGGATTCAAGCCATCGTAGTTCACATCGCTGCTCGTGGCGGGAGCCAGAACGATTGAATAGGCCACGGTTCCATCGACGACGGCGTCGTCCTGGCCGGTAATCGTCACGATTTGCGGGACGTTCCAATCTGCCGGGGTAAAAACAAGCGAAACGGGCGACACGGTGCCCTCTGCTGGATTGCTTGAAGACACGGCCACCGTCACGTCGCTCGCGGGTAGAGTATCAAGTGCGACGGAAAAAGTGGCCGTCCCGCCGCTTTCTGTCGTGATCAAATTGTTGGTCGGGATGACCGTGAATCCGGGTGTCGGACCGGGAATGTAAACGAATGAAACTACCCCTTCCGTAGGCCCCGGTGATTCCAGTGGAGCCGGCAACGCCGTGGTGCCCGGAAGATCGCGCGATTGAATGATCCACCCATCGACCGCCGCATTTACCTGGTAGCTGACCGCGTTATGTTGATTGATCGTCCTTCCACCTTCCGCAGAAATAATCAAAACACCGTTGGTTGGAGATTTACCCGCGATCTTTAGTTCGTAAGTGCCCACGCTGTTACTACTGACCGTGAATTGAGGACTCGTGCCGCTAAACATCTGAATCGAGCCATCTCCCAGGAAACGCCCTGAAATGAGCGACGTATTTGTCTTCGGAATGAAGACGAAAGCGATGGGATCCTGTTCAAATGAGGTCGTGGTGGCTTGACCGTCATCTTTGATGAACAAATTCCATGTGCCGTTTGTTACGTTGACTTGCACGAGGCCGAAGTTCGCCGATTCGTTTTTCGCACCGGAAACCAACAAAACGCCGTCAACCCGCGAATCGATTCCGAAATTGGTCAGGTTGACGATTGATTTACCTGCCCCGAGATCCACAAAGTTTGTGCCCAATGCGATGCCCGGAGAAGCGATGAGCAAGTCGAGCGGACCGCCGTTCGCGCCCGTTGAATTTTTCGCAAAGCCGCCGAGATACAGATTGTAAGGAAAATACGCGCCCGCCACGTTGATGTTGTATTCCGGATTGGCTCCCGCTCCGAATCCCATGGCCGCGCTGATCGAGATAAAATAACCGTTGGCGTTGAAATCCACCATGCTGACGCAATTGGTTTTCGTTCCGGTCAAGTAATTGTCGCGCCCATTTTCGGCAACCGACGACATCAAAATACCGTTGGGTGCGTCGTCCAGAGGATCCTCGCCAATCTGAACATTGTAGTCTCCGCCATTCGACCCAATGCGCACGCGAAAATCGTTGATCGAATATCCGGCTGTCACGGTCACGGAGTCATGCGTCGTGCCCTGAACCTCGTTGAGTTGGGCCGCGGAAATTCCGTGAGTGACGAGTTCTGCATTCGAGGTGGGCAAGAAGGTTAATACGGTGCCCGCGAAAACCAATGCGGCGGCTCCAGCGGGTTTCCATGACCGTTTCATTTGGGAACCGGATTCGGATCGTGGATGGATGTTATTTTTCATAAATTTGTTTTGAGATTTTGAGATTCGAGAACAGGGTTAATGGCCCGCTTGGTTTTCATCTTGAGAAAGATTCCAGGTGTGAAGAAATCTTCGCAACGGGATGAACTCCGCGTGGCCATCCGTAAAATTTGCGCACGTTCCCAGCTTCCCGTGGTTGTTTCCTGGATCAGGCCAGTTGTTGAAATAATTGTTGGGCGAAACACCAGGCTGGCCATTCGCATCATCCCCGTCCATAAACAGAAAAAATGCGGTCGGTCCGGGTTTGGTTCCCAAAGCCTGCTTGTAATTGTAAATCTTACGATTCCCTGTTTCTGCCTCGGTTTTTTTCCGTCCGCCATTCTCAATACCGATTTTTGTGAAAGTACCAAATACTTCGTAGCTCGTTCCAGAGTCTTTGGTGTTCAAACCATTATATGATAAATCCAGGACATACTTCCCATCGTAGGGAGCCGCCGCGTTTGGAACGATTTTGCCCACCCCGGTGGTCACTATTTTATTCTGTGTTGAAGGGCAAATGTAGGAATTAACATTTTTGATATAGGTTGGATAAAGCCAATTGGAATCATCGTCCGACCCTGAGCGGTCACTTAAAGTTGGATCCCCGATGGCGCTCTTTTCATTCGCGATAAAGGACGATCCTGCCAGATGGCCCCGAAAATCCTGCGCGTACATCATACTACCCAGCCCCAATTGTTTGAGATTGTTCACGCAACCGATCCGTTTGGCCTTCTCCTTGGCTTTAGCCAAGGTCGGCAAAAGCAGGCCCGCCAGAATGGCAATAATCGCGATCACGACAAGCAGCTCAATCAGGGTAAAACCCCGGATCGTTCCCGGGGAAAGAGGTTTCTTCAGTTCGCCAGCGAATTCGTTTTTGTCCATCGCGTTTTTAGGTTTCTTATCGCCTTATTTCCAGATTTCCAAGGTTTCCGCACTAAGTTTTGAATTTACCGGTCAGCGGATTAGTTTGCCGTTTTTTCGACTCGCGTAGACTAGATAACATTCGATTCCGGACCGGCAACATCGTCAGGGTGACATTCAAGTTACAATTGAGTTTCCTACCATTTCACTTAAAAAAAGCCCCTTTTCGTTAAGGTTTCCCATTGCTTGCCGTCAATGGAGGCACGGTCTAAGGATTTTCGGGGGACTTTACGCACTAAGCCAGATGGAGAAGTCGATGTCAAACGGAAAAACGGAATTTTTAGGAGAGTGCAGTTTACGCCGTGGCCTTTGCGGAGAAGCGGTACATATCGCCCCGGTAATAGGCGTCTTCGATCTCGAGGATCAAGCCTTTGCCACAAAAGGTCACGCCTTCCACGCGAAATGAGGGCACCGGTTTATCCAGCTTGAATGACTTGAGCCATTCTCCCTCCAGCAGGACGGTGCTCAGCATCTGGTCAAACTCGATCATGCGGATGCCGTAATCCTTTTCGTAGATGGCGAAAAGCGATTGCTCGAGGTTTTTGCGATGAATCTCCGGGCAGAATTGCAACGAGATGTAGCGAGTCTCCTTCATCATTGGAATGCCGTCGGCGTAACGTATGCGCTCGATCTCGCAATAAGGCCCGTTAAGAATGCATTCCCGCCGGTTGATGGTTCGTGCATGGTCATCGTCGCGCAAATGGAAGCCGATTAATTTGGTGCTCGGTTTGCGGCCGGCTTCCACCATGTTTTTTGTGAAGCCAAAAATGCGGTTCACGGACCGTTCCACGGTGTTATTCCGTACGAATGTCCCCTTTCCTTTGACGCGGGTGACCCAGCCGGCGCGTTCCAAATCGTGCAGTGCTTTCCGCGCGGTGGTGTTGCTGACTTCATACTTCGCAATGATCTCGTTTTCCGACGGCACCAGCGCGCCGGGCTGCATGTCTCCGCGCTGGATCATCGAAATGATTTCGCGGCTGATGTTGAAATATTTGGGAAGTTTGTTCGATTCGGCAGGCACAGAATGATTTTGATTTTCCTGAGATAAAATACCATCAGGAAAAACTGTCAAACTTCACTTTCCGAATTAAACAGAAATGGTCTGCCTTGTGGGAATTCGACGCCGTTGAGAAACCTCCCGGATGAACGATGCAGAGTTTAGGGCGGAAAGGAACGGTGCGGCGGTGATTTGCCGTTCAACTAGGGATTCAGCGAAATCGAAGCCCAGGATTTTTTTTGTTTGGCAGCGTAACTCGACAAAACTTTTTCGTGTTCCATCAGCACCGCACGCACAACGGCCGAATCGTCTGCGTGGCCAAACTCGGGAACGCTGTCGGGAATCAGATCAAGCTGTCGATGCGCATAGACCAGCGCGAAAGCTGCGCTCGCCGCCGTGACGTAGGGCAAATCTTCAGCGAGCGAAACCGCGAAATCCTCGACCACGTTGGCGAGAAATTCCAATTGTTCGGTGAGGTGCGGATGGCGGCTATCCTCGATACTCGCAAACTCCAGCTTCAGCATTGGAAGCTTTTTGTAAATTCCCTTTAAAATATTCGGCGTAATCCTGCCGGCGCCGTTGTGAACGAACTTGACGATTTCACCCATGACGAAAGTTTTGGCCACAGCCTAAAAATTTACAAGACGGTTTCAGCCGATTCGTCCCTCAGGCATACGAGTAGGAAATCTGGAATACGGCCTCTCTGCCCGGGATTTTAAACGATCTCCAACGGACATTTCGGCAGCGCATCAATGAAGGATTGGCCATACTTTTTTGAGAGAACCCGGTTGTCGAGCACGACCACAATTCCACGGTCGGATTTGGTCCGGATCAAACGGCCGACACCCTGGCGAAATTTCAAAATTGCTTCCGGCAAGGAGAACTCCATGAATGAATTTCCGCCGTGCGCCTCGATATTTTCAATCTTCGCCTCAATGAGCGGATGGTCCGGCACCGCAAAAGGCAAGCGTGTGATGATGACATTGGACAGCGCCTCGCCCGGCACATCCACGCCCTGCCAAAAGCTGTCCGTCCCGAACAAAACGGAATCAATGTTGGCCTTGAATTTCTCGAGCATGAGCGATCGCGGCGTGCCCGTGCCCTGGACAAAGTATTCGAGGCCAAGCTCCCGGAAAAGCGGCTGCATTCTTTCCGCGATTTGCTGCATCAATTTGAAATTGGTGAACAGCACAAACGCTTTTCCATGGGTCATTCGCAGAAAATGTTCAATCCAATGCACGAGCGCGTCTTCATAACCGCTCTCGCGCGGGTCGGGCATTTTCGCGGCGACAAACAATCTCATCTGCTGTGCGTAATCAAAAGGCGATCCTACCTGCAGCAGCGTGGCGCGCTCGGCCCCGACTTGGCGTGCAAAATAATTCAAACCGGATTTACGCTGGGCGAATTGGGATTTGAAGCTGATTTCGCCAGCAGTCGAACTTTTAACTTTGGGTGTCGCCGTCTCGCCTTCGTTCGCGATGGCGAGTGTGGCGCTCGTCATGAT
>JBDSIW010000122.1:0-3875 GCA_039917795.1 Verrucomicrobiota bacterium
CGGCAAGGTTGGGGAACGGCAACCGGAAATCACGACGGCCGCGATGCATAAAAAGAGAATCCATCCGGCTCGTTGAGAGAGCGGGTGGAATCGAGCCTTAGGCATCATGGGACAAATCATAATTCAGGATCCACCGTCTGTCGCGCACGGCGAAATTCAGTGGCGTGAGTCCTGGATCTACCGGGCGTTAATTCG
Source organism: Verrucomicrobiota bacterium (assembly GCA_039917795.1). GTDB lineage: Bacteria > Verrucomicrobiota > Verrucomicrobiia > Limisphaerales > CANJXF01 > CANJXF01. Next base: position 196 of record JBDSIW010000122.1, read on the forward strand.
CGGCAAGCCTTGAATCCGCGCGAGAGGCAGAAGAGCGCGAAGCCATGAAAGGCAAACGAAAACCAGTCTTGCACGAAGAGGGAAAACAAACTGTCGAGCCCATAAAGAACCATGCCGACGATGAAGGCCCACGTCTTCGCCTTGTTGGCGAAAAATCCGAAGAGCGCAAAGAGAGCGATGAAGATTAAATCAAGGACAAGCGCGATGACTTTTCCAGACGTTTCAAATCCCCGGCCGAATGCGTCAATGATTTTGGTCACGCCAAGGCCAAGGAGAAATCCATAATCGCTTCCCGAAAAAGCGACGGCGGAATTGATCAGCGAAAGGGCCGCGATCCAATAAAACCACGACGCACCGGATTTTAATTGCGCAACAGCCACCGGATTAACAGCGATGCCGGAGGCAGTTGGGACACCGACGGCGATGGATGAGCCGGCGGCGGGTAGAGCGCTTTTCAACTCTGAAAAGTTCTCGGCGGCCGACCAATGATTCATGTCACTGCGCATCACTTCGCTGTGCGGTGCGAGGCGGCCCTCGCGCAGCCAGGTGGTGAATTCAGCCAACTCAACCGGCCCATATTCTTTTAGGTCTGATCCGCGAACTTTGTAGGTAGGTTCCATAAAGCCTGGCGCGGTTTCTACCAAACAACAAGGAGGGCGCACAATGGGAAAACGCCAATCGACAAATGCCCGTTTTCAAAATGGCCGCTTCTATTTCCAAAACGAGATTCAGAAAGCGAATTGTTCGAGCCGATCCAGGAAGCCAATTCTCGACGCCGGAATATTTTCAACTCACAGCCTTGGATCCACTGGTTCGCTCTCCATTGCTAGCACACCGAAGACGGCTTCATGCACGCGGCGCAAAGGTTCTTTACGCGCGAACCGTTCGAGTGATTCGATGCCAAGGGCAAATTCGCGCAGAGCCAATGAGCGTTTCGTGGAAAGTCCGCGCGCACGGAGGCGATCGAGATTTTCTGGCGCCGTGTATTCCGGGCCGTAAATGATGCGGAGGTATTCTCGACCACGACATTTGACGGCAGGTTGCACAAGACCGCGCTGGCTGCGGGCGATAAATTCCAACGGTTTGACGACCATTCCTTCACCGCCACGACCAGTCAGTTCTTCCCACCAACGGGTGCCTCCGGCTTCGCTTTCGAGATTGGTCACGTCAATAACACGGAAAGGCGTCGCGATAATGATCCCACCAGCGAGTCGCGCGAGGGTTTGCATGTGCCAGTCGTGAGGTTTGTCAGCGTGGACTTTTCCTTCCGTGGCGAGCAAATGAAACGGCGCAAGCTTTAAGTCATTCACCGAATTCACTGGCCAGCAGTAGCGGCGGTAAGCTTCGATGTAGTCGCTCACCATTTGCCGCCGCGCGGTTGTGTGCGCCAACAACTCGCCCACATCCAACCCGCGGGCGGCGGCTTGTTCAAGTGCGCCCACTTCAACCGCAAGCGTTGCCCGCGCTGATGCACCGACGGCGGCGTATTGTTGTTTCACCAACTCCTGCGCCTTCGCTGACCATGGCATCAACTCGCAGTCGAGACAGAGCCAATCCGTTTGAAACTCATCCCACAGTCCTGCAGCGGTAACAGCGGCGCGGACGCGCTCAAGGAATTCCGCTTCGACCTCCGCGTTGTCGAAAAACCTTCGCCCGGTGCGCGTGTAGCAAATGCCGACATCTTCGCCGGTCACGCCGAAAGTTTTTCGTGCAGCTTCTTCATCGCGACAAATAATTACCACGGCGCGCGAACCCATGTGCTTTTCCTCGCACACCACACGCGGCACCCCCGCATGGCGAAAGTAAGCGAACGCTTCCGCCGGGTGTTCCAGCAATCCGGGAGCCTGGCTCGTCTCGCACGGCGACATGGTGGGCGGAAGGTAAATCAGCCACTTTGGGTTCGCTGCGAAACGGCTCATCACTTCCAGCGCGGCAATGGAGTTCTCCTCCCGAATCGTCACGTTGCCAAGCAGCCGAGTGCTGACGATGCGTTTGCCCGTCACGTCGGCGAGGTCGAGTAAATCATCGTTTTGTTGCTGCGCGGACAAGGTCGGCGCTTGATCTTCCGGAGGCAGAAATGGTTTGCGCGATTCGGCGTAAGTTTGTTTCGCGGGAACTGAGACAAGTTCCTTTTCTGGATAACGCAACGCGGTGAGCTTCCCTCCGAAGACGCAGCCGGTGTCAATGTTGATGGTGCGATTCAACCACTCCGGTTCAGGAACAGGAGTGTGTCCATACACAACCGTCGCTGCGCCGCGATATTGGGCAGCCCAATTGTAGCGCACTGGCAAACCGAACTCATCCGTCTCGCCGGTCGTTTCGCCGAACATGGCGAATTCCCGCACAGCGCCAGAACCACGTCCTTGCATGGATTCCTTCATACCAGCGTGGGCAACGACGAGTTTGCCGTCGTCGAGAACATAATGGCTCACGAGGTCATCAATAAATTCCGCAACGCGTTTGCGGAAATCTTCCGCCTCGCTGGCGAGTTGCACCAAAGATTCCGCGAGCCCGTGAGTGATCTGAACGTCGCGCCCACGCAGCTTGCGCATGAGCTTCATGTCGTGATTGCCGGGCACGCACAATGCCGCGCCACTCGCGACCGCGTTCATCACAAGTTTGAGAACCTGCGGAATTTTTGGCCCGCGATCCACGAGGTCGCCGACGAACACCAGCTTGCGACCTTGGGGATGTAGCCAGCGACGTGAGGAGGTGGATTCCTCTCCTTCATGCGGGGCGTTGCTCCCAATTCGCCTCGTTACCTCGTCGGCTACGTATCCGAGCTTTCCCAACAACTCCACAAGTTCGTCGAAACATCCGTGCACGTCGCCGATCATGTCGAACGGCCCATGCTCGTGCTTCAAATTATTCCACAGTGGCTGACGCTCGATGACTGCCGCTTCGATTTCCTCCAGCGATTTCAGTACATGGACGTGGCGAAATCCTTCGCGCTGCAGTCCGCGCAACGAACGATGCAATTGCTGCGCTTGCTGGCGGATGACGTGCGGGCCGAAATCCCGGTCGTGGCGCGATTTGTTCCGGTCGTGCGAAACGCGCTCCGGCACATCCAGAACAATTGCCACGGGCAGACAATGAAACTCGCGCGCAATGGCAACGAGCGACTTGCGCGATTCCGGCTGCACGTTCGTCGCGTCCACTACCGTGAGCTTCCCCGCCGCGAGTCGCTTGCGCGCAATGAAGTGCAGCAGTTCAAAAGCATCCTTCGTAGCGGCTTGGCTGTTCTCATCGTCGGAAACCAACCCGCGGCAGTAATCCGACGACAGGATCTCCGTGGGCTTGAAATGCTTTCGCGCGAATGTGCTTTTGCCCGAGCCGGATACTCCGATCAGCACAACGAAGGAAAGTTCGGGGATGGTAAATTTCATGCGGCAAACAAAGATTGAAACGAATCAAGTCTTGATGACTTCGACCACCCCGGTTTTCAGCGAATGAACTGGCAACCGGGTGTCCAACGTGACAAGCCGCCCGGAATTGCGGCGGGCGACCTCAACCAGCCAGGCGTCATTGACCTGCTGATGTCCGAGGGCGCGGACGTAAATCGAGGAATCATCAGCGGCAGGCGAGGTCCAGAATTGATGTCCCTTGAGTCGCGTCCATCGTTGCAACAGCGCGGCGGCCTCGTTTGGCGAAACCGCATTGGAGGTATAAGCAGGATTGGA
>JBDSIW010000123.1:0-3089 GCA_039917795.1 Verrucomicrobiota bacterium
GGGAAGCATGTTGCCGCCGCCGCCGATGACTCCCACTGTGAGTGTGTAGGATCTGCCGGGCTCAAAAGTTGAATTGAAAGCGTGGTTCGGGGGCAAATTTTGCCAATCGATCGAATCATAATCCTGAAACAACGCCACTTCCGGAACGGCGAACAACCAGATCGCCTGGCTTCCATCGCAATTATCGATGTGATCGGAACTGGTCGGGCCAGTGTTTTTAAAAATGCCGGTCAGTTGCGTCCAAAAAAATCCTCCGTTGTCGTCGTACCACGCCGGCTTCTCCGATTTTTGCCAGGAATCGATGTTGATGTTGACGAACGTTGTGGCCGGCAATTCAAAGGAACCATTTGGAATGTTCTCCGTTTCGGCGTGCACCTCAACATCCTGGAACGCCATGAAAACGACGCTCCAAATCGCCGTAATTAACTGCCATCTTTTCGTCATGCAATCTCACGCCAAAACTATTTCCGGAAACGCCGACCCATCCGGGTGATCAAAATCCCACCAGCACCCAGCGCGAGCAACGCAATCGAGACGGGCTCCGGCACCGCCGTCAGCCGGGCATTATCAAAGTCCCAATTTCCCGTGCCTTCGCCATAAACAGAGTCGATCTTGAGCCCAATATTTTGCCCAGCCCAGGCGTCGCCCGACAGCACGGTGGGAGTGGCGACAGAGTAATCCACAAAGTTTAAGGAAGGCGTAATTGGAAAAGCGGCTTCGCTGTAGGTGATGGTGGTCGGCACTCCCACGGGCACCATGTTATTCAAGCCATCGCGATAATAAAAACTGAGCTGCAAAATCCCGTTGGTCGCCGCTTTGGCGAACAGCCCCAAAGTGAAATTGTACGACATCCCAACTTGAAATTTTGCATCGGGCGAACTGAGGTCCTGCGAGATGCCCGCGCCTGGAAAAGGCAAAAGGTAACCCGCCTGCGCGCCTACTCTGTTTCCATACGGATTCGTGTCCACGAACACGCCGGCCGTTTGCACCCAGAAAAATCCATTGTAACCGGATTCTGGAAAATAAGCCGGTCGATCCGCCTTCTGCCAGGAATCAATGTTGATATTCACACCAAACGGCTGCCCGGCTCCCGATTGTGATTCGAATGAGCCATTCGGAACATTGATTGATTGACCCGACAGCAGGGAGGTCATGCCGCTGAAAAAAGCCAGACTACTGATAATGCCCATGGATCGAACCCGAACGGACTGAGATGTTTTCATTAATTTTTTGAGATTGCCGCCGCGATTAATTGTCAATTCGACTCACCAAATGTGCATGCTGCACGCGTCCCTTCAACTTAATTTATAAAACAAGGAGGAAAATTGGCGAGGTTGCTTTCATTACTTGAAGCAACGCGACTTCATGGGAAGATTGCAGTGGAATATCACGACCGACGACGTTATGCCCAATCTCTTCCGCACCCCGAGAATTACCAAAACACGGATTTACCTCGCCCTCGCGGTGGCGCTCGTGACGGATGGTTTGCAATTGCTCACCGGCCCTTTCGGAATGGCGGGTTTTGATCAGGTTCTTGATGTCATCGCTATGATCCTGACCAGTTATCTTCTGGGGTTTCACCTGTTATTGCTCCCGACCTTTGTCCTCGAACTGGTGCCGGTGATGGATTGGCTCCCGACCTGGACAGGATGCGTCGCGCTGCTCGTCTCGATGCGCAAGAGGGAACAAGCGACGCAAGCAACTTTAGCCGTCGCGCCACCGGAAATATCCGGACCGAAAAATTCCAACTTGTAGGCGAAAATGGCTCTTTGTAGCCTTCGACCCCTTGAAGCGAGGCTGCTCAAGAATTCAATCAAGAAAATATTATGGCATTACGTTTAGGCGATGAGGCACCGGATTTCACAGCGGTAACCACCGAAGGCGAAATCAACTTTCACCAATGGCTCGGCAATGGGTGGGGCATTTTGTTTTCCCACCCAAAAGATTACACGCCGGTTTGCACGACGGAACTGGGCGCGGTGGCGAAAATGAAAGCGGAGTTCGACCAGCGCAACTGCAAAGTCGTAGCCGTCAGCGTGGACCCGATTCAATCGCATCACGGTTGGGTTTGCGACATCAACGAGACGCAGAACACGCGGATGAATTTTCCGATCATCGCCGACCCGGATCGAAAAGTGGCAACCCTTTACGACATGATTCATCCGAACGCGGACGATACTTTCACGGTCCGGTCGGTTTTCATTATCGGGCCCGACAAGAAAATCAAATTGACGCTGACCTATCCGGCTTCGACTGGGCGAAATTTCTTTGAACTGCTCCGCGTGATTGATTCGTTGCAACTCACGGCGAAACATAAAGTCGCCACTCCCGCGAATTGGGAAGACGGACAGGATTGCATCATTTCTCCAGCGGTGAAGGACGCGGATGTGGCGGGGTTGTTTCCAAAAGGTTCGCGGACGATCAAACCTTATTTGCGCTACACGCCACAGCCGAATAAGTAGTTGCATGGATAAAACCCTGAGGAATGAGTATAAACACGTTTCCTTTTTTACAATTCCCCGTACTCGAAACGAAGCAGCTCTGCCTTCGTCGTCTCCGACCCGAAGACGACGAAGCTATTTTCGCCTATAAGAGCTTCAAAGATGAACTTGAGTTTCCTCGCATTGCGCGTCACGAGCACATATCTGAGTCGCAGAAATTCCTCGCGGAATGCCTCCAGAAGTTCTATTCACGCTCTGCAATTTATTGGGCAATTACTATTTCTCCGGGTGATACTGTTATAGGCACGGTGGCACTTTCTGCCATGCACGGTGATCCAAGAATCGAATGTCGGGCGGAGATTAGCTGCGCTTTGTCCCCGTCCTATCGCCGCAAAGGAATTATGACCGAAGCGCGTATCGCGATTATTAATTATGCCTTCGGAAATTGGGATGGTCTCAGACGCGTCCATTCAGAGATAGCGCTTGATAATGAACCCTCACGCCAAATGAATCTGAAACTCGGGTTCATTGAGGAGGGTATTCTTCGCGGCTACCAAAGGGACAACGGCAAATTTACTGACATCCGTATTCTTTCACTTCTTCGAAGCGATTGGGAGGCGAATTCTATTTATCGAATTAGTGGGTAGC
>JBDSIW010000124.1:0-4946 GCA_039917795.1 Verrucomicrobiota bacterium
AAAAACTTCTGTGCGTCGGAGATAGCATTGGTGACTGTGTTTTGCCCGTTGACGACCGTCGGTGCCGGAGAAACGGCGCTCCAGCCCTGCGGTGAAACAAGATTCGTGATGGATTGCAAAGTAAACCGTAACTTGCTGTCCCATACAGAGTGTTGCCTGATAAAAGTAATCCGCGCGGATAAGCCCCGTCGCTATTGGTAAGATAATCGAGTTTGGCAGAGAAACTATGCAGGGTTGTGAAACCCGTGCCATTGGTTTTGAGGGCGAACACCGTGCCGTTGCCCGAACTGCCGCCACTCACCGCCGTTCCATAGAGGGTGCCACCTGATAAAATCAATCCAGCTCGCGGAACGGCCCCATCGTCATTTGCAAAGAGAGGAGAAACGAAGGCCGTGAATTGATGCAGAGCCGTAAAACCCGAGCCATCAGTATTGACGGAGAACACCGTGCCAACGCCCGAATTGCCGCCATTCGCGGTCGCCCCATATAAGGTGCTGCCCGATAATACCAATCCACCAACCGGGATAGATCCATCGTTGTTGGTGGAACTGGAGGTTGCCGTAAAACTGTGTAGGATAGTGAAGGTTTGCGCGGTTACCCGAACAGCGGATAACAATCCGAGACTGGCGATTAATGCAGGCAGGGCGATTAGAGTTTTAATTTTCATCATTACGCATTTTTAAGAGCGTGTCTGAAAAGTAAGTGAACAGATACGATTCAAGCGAGGCGACGGAGTTGAATTCGGATCATGGCCAAATGAATCCAAGCTTTGGCGCTCGATTCGGTGCGCTCGTAATCTCGAACCAGTCGGCGGTTTCGCATGAGCCAGCCGAAGGTCCGTTCGACAATCCACCGCTTGGGCAACACGGCAAATCCCGTCAAGTCGTCGGAGCGCTTGATGACCTCGACTTCCAGCTTGGGCCAATGTTCTTTGACCCAGTTGGCGAAAGTCTCGCCGGTGTAACCGCCGTCGACCCAAAGTTTTCTCAGCCCGGCGAACCATCCGGCCACCTGGCTGAGCAGTTGTTGCGCTCCGTCCCGGTCGGGGCAACTGGCTGGAGTCACCATGACCCCGAGCAACAGACCCAAGGTATCGACGAGCACATGGCGCTTTCGCCCCTTGATCCGCTTGCCGGCATCATAACCAACCTCGCCGCCATGCCCGTCCGATTTGACGCTTTGGCTGTCCAAGATTGCCGCAGTGGGCTGCGCACTTCGCTCTTCTTCCAAGCGGACGCAGATCCTGAGGGCATCGTTGAGGGCGGCCCAGGTCTTGTCGAGCGCCCAGGCGCGGAATATATGGGGGACTGTCTTCCACGATGGATAGGTCGTGGGCAGCAGGCGCCAAGGGATGCCCCCTTTGACCACAGACAAGATGGCATTGAGCACCCGGCGTCGATCCGGTGGCGGTCGGCCAATATTTTTGGGTTGAGGAAGCATCGGCACGAGGAACTCCCATTGCGCGTCGGTCAGATCGGAATCGTAGATGGCGTTTTTCACGCCCTAACTGCGGCTGTGCCGATAATGAAAGCGGTTCTGCCGAACCGTTATGTCAATCGTATTTTGAGATTATTTGCGAAATTTTCTCCTTTGCCACACGGCACCCCGTGCTACCACCCGCTGCTTTCTCACTTTTCAGACACGCTCTAAGCAGAAAGTGGGAATCTTGATTGCCCTGTTTTTTTCACTCACGCCTAACATAGTCTTGCGGATTGATTCCAGCCAGTTTTATTCCGTCTAACTGGACATTTCGTGGAATCCGCTTTTACTGTTGGATCAAAAAACGGAAGATCGGGCGACAGGATCAATGGACGAATATCTACAGCTTCATCCTGCGGATTCAGCCGACCGTCTCGATGATAGTGGGCAGTCCTCACTATTGACACATAATACAGCAACCAAATAGGAGGAAAGGCCAGCGTTTCTTACCTATTGCTAATTCGCTTTTTCCAGCGAACCGCTTTCGCCGGTTTTTTTTGGGTTGGGGCGGTCTACTTTTTTCAAACGCTCGCGAACCATGTCGGCGCGGAGCAGGTCTCGTTCTTCGGCCGCCAGTTTCTCGGAGAATTGCTTTTGCAAATGCGCAGGTTGCGTGATGATAAACAATTCGTCAATCAAACTGCGTTCCACCTTGGGAAAGTGTTCTAGGTCCACGCCGAGCCGCATCAACGAAAGCAGATTCATCGCTTCCTTGGACGAAATGCTGTGCGCATTGGCCAAAATCCCGTAAGCCCGGCCCACGTGATTGAAAACCATTTTCGGTTTTTTCTCGAGCAACAGGATACGAGAATTCTCCTCGTGCTCGATGATTTGCAAAAGCACTTTGTTCAATCGCTCCACGATGTCGGTCTCAGCCTCGCCCAGCGTCATCTGGTTGGAAACCTGGAAAACATTTCCGAGCGCCTCGGTGCCTTCGCCATACAAACCGCGCACGGCGAGTCCCAGCTTGTTCACTGATTGAATGATTTGATTGATCTGTTCCGCCAAAACGAGCCCGGGCAAATGGAGCATGGCGCTGACGCGAATGCCGGTGCCGAGATTGGTGGGGCAAGCGGTTAAGTATCCAAGGTCGGAGTTGAACGCGTAATCGAGCCGCTTCTCGAGGTCCGAATCCACTTGATCGATTGTCAGCCAGGCTTGTTTGAGTTGCAGGCCGGGACGCAACGCCTGCATTCGCAAATGGTCTTCCTCGTTAATCATTACGCAGAGGGATTCCTCTTTGTTCAAGACCAGCCCGCTGCCTGCGCTTTTGGCCGCGTGCTCGCGACTGATCAGGTGGCGCTCGACCAAAATCTGTTTGTCAATGTTCGGCAGATTATCCATGGACTGCGAAAAAGCGGTCGTCATCTGCGGCAAGCTCTCGACTGCGGGCCTGATCGATTCCAGCGATTTAATCCGCTCCGCTTTCTTCGCCCAGCCGGGGAAGGCGAATCCCTTCAAATTCCGGGCAAGCCGCACGCGACTCGACATCACGATGCGATCATGCGGCCCGGAGCGGAGCGTCGTCTCGGCGGGCGGGGTTAAAAATTCGTGCAAGTCCATTTCAAGAAGGGATGGTCACCTGGTTAAGTTTTTCCCGGGTGTTTTTGATTTCATCACGAAGACTCGCCGCCTGTTCAAAATCCTCTTCGCCGACGGCTTTATCAAGTCGCTTTTGCAATTGCTTGAGCTGAGTTGTCAGATCACGGCCTTGGCGAAGCGCCTGCGGAACCTTGCCCACATGCCGAACGCCTTTATGCATGGTCTTGAGCAACCCTTCGAGGCCATCGGCAAAAGTCTTGTAGCAATCCGAGCAGCCCAGGCGTCCTGCTTTTTTGAAATCAGCCTGGGTAAATCCGCACACGGGGCATTTGATTTCTTCGCCGCCGTTGCCTTTTTCAATTTCCTGCGAAGCACCCAGGCCCAGAAGTAAATCCGCCAGCGAAAATCCGGCGGGATCGTTCACGCCTTTGTTTTTGGCGCATTCCTCGCACAGATCAACCTTCTGCATTTTGTCGCCGACAATTTGCGTCAAGTGAACTTTGGCCTGGTTTTGTTTGCAAACAATGCAGAGCATATTTTCTCTAAATTCTTTCCCCATCACATCGCTGCTACAGGATTTACCTGCAAAGATTTCGATGCAACGAACTAGGTCGCGGGCAATATCGGTTCACCTGAGACTTTCGTCAAAGCGTGATAGCGATTTACCAGATCTTTTGTCACGGAGCCCGGCTTGCCGGTGCCAATGACCCGTCCGTCGATTTTCACCACCGGAATCAATTCCGCGCCGGTTCCCGTGAGAAAACATTCATCCGCGTTGAACAAATCGTAACGCGTCAGGGTCGGCTCGCTCACCGTCAAACCGTTTTCCCGCGCCAGTTCCATCACCACGCCGCGCGTGATTCCGTAAAGCGCCCCGGCGCAAAGCGGCGGCGTCATCACTTGGTTTCCTTTGACGATGAAAATATTATCCGCAGTGCATTCGGCCACGAATCCCTCCGCGTTAAGCATCACCGCTTCCTCGACCCCCGCGTTGTTGGCTTCGATTTTTGCGAGGATGTTGTTGAGGTAATTCAGCGACTTGATCGCCGGATTGACCGCACTGTGCAAATTGCGCGTCGTGGCCACGGTGACAATGTCCATTCCGCGCTGGTACATGCTCGGAGGATAAACCTGGATTTTGTCGGCGATAATGATGACGGACGGCTCTTTGCATTTGTTGGGATTGAGCCCGAGTGTGCCGACGCCGCGAGTGACGACGAGACGAATATATCCGTCCCGAATTTTATTTCGGGCGCAAGTGGAGACGACGGCTTTGACCAATTCTTCGTGGGACATCGGAATGGTCAGCAAAATGGCCTTCGCGGAATAAAACAGGCGGTCGATGTGCTCGCGCAGCTTGAAGACTCGTCCGTTGTAGGCGCGAATCCCTTCAAACACGCCATCCCCGTAAAGCAGCCCGTGATCGAACACCGAGATTTTGGCGTTCTTTTCATCGCAGTACTTTCCGTCGATAAAAATTTTCATTCTTCGGAAGCAAACTAGGAAAACAATTCCCGCAAAGCAATAGCGAGTTGCATTTTGTAATTGCTGGTTTCAAATTCAGGGCGTCGTTCGCAAATCGTCAAAGTCAATCGCCAATCGAATCTTCACTATGCCCAACCCCTGGACTGGAAAAGGAAATCCCTACACCCGCAAAGAAGTGGTCGCGCGCCTTCGTGCCACGTTAAAAAAAGGTCAGCCCATCATTGCCGCTGGAGCGGGAACCGGCATCAGCGCCAAGTTCATCGAGAAGGGTGGGGGAGATCTGATCATTATTTACAACTCCGGCCGCTTCCGCATGGCTGGACACGGCTCGACTGCGGGTTTGATGTCGTACGGCGACGCCAATGCCATTGCCATGGAAATTGGCGAGCACGAAGTTTTACCAATCGTCGAAGAAATCCCGGTGATTTGCGGCGTCCACG
>JBDSIW010000125.1:0-3257 GCA_039917795.1 Verrucomicrobiota bacterium
GTCATTCAGGACAAATCCATCCACGCGCTTGATCAACTTCAACAAATCCGGCAACGCGATGTTCAGCCAGAGATCCATGGTGTCCGCGACCACAAACTTCGGGCGGCGCATCTGGTCGAGCACATGGATTTGCAGCGAAGGCGCAATGTTCGCCAGCAATACGAAATCCGATTTTTGGTAGGACACCGGGAGCCGGGGCGAAAACGTCTCAAACACACCCAGCTCCGTGGCGAGCGTCCGGCGGTTGTTCATGTTCACCTCGTATTCGCCCGACCAATGAAAGGTTTTGCCCTCGACCACCTGCAATCCCTCGAGATCAATTTTGTGTTTGCGATACAAGTTGATGTAGCGCTTGGGGAAATCTTTCCCGACGATCCCGACCAATTTGACCGGCGCGAAAAAACTCGCCGCCACCGCCGCGTGACTGGCCGAGCCGCCCAGCAATCGCGGATTTTCCGCCTTGGGAGTTTTGATGGAATCAAGGGCAGTGGAACCGACAATTAGAACGCTCATTTGGAAATTAAAAAAATTAAGTCGCGGAAATTAGGCGGTGCTTGAACTTCTGGCAAGCCTTCGCAACGTCAAGCGCGTTGAGGATGGCCGAGACCACGCAAATCCGCTGTGCGCCCGCAGCCAGGACATCGTCGAGCGTTTCCAGAGTGATTCCTCCGATGGCAAACCATGGAATCGACACGTTCGCCGCTGCCCAACGAATGTACTCCAGTGTCACCGGTTTGGCCGCTGGCTTCGTTCCCGTCGCGTAGATCGGGCCGATCGCGATATAATCCGGGGCCGCCGCCAGCGCGCGTTCGGCCTGCGCAGGAGCATGGGTGCTCAACCCGATGCCGGGCCGGTTGGCCAAAAGTTTTAGATCGGAAATGTGGACATGGTCGGCATCGAAAAAATCTTCCTGCCCCAAATGGCAGAACGCGGCGCCCACGCGAAGCGCAATCTCCGGAAAATCGTTGATGACCAGCGGCACCTGCGCACGGTGGGTGACGACCAAAATCTTTTCAGCCATCCGCAAGACTTCCTCGGGTGAAGAATTTTTCGCCCGGAGCTGAATCAAGTCTGAGCCGCCATCACAAAGTTGTTGAGCTACGGACGCCGCGTCGCGACCGTTCAGATACGCCGTATCGACGAAGGAATAGAGAAAACATTCAGAGAGCGGTTTCATAAATCATTTTGCCCCGGCGCGGGAAATTCAAATCCTCTTCTCAACAAAAAGCAACCGACTCGGCTTCCGAATGTTTTGGCCATGCTAGAATGCGTCCATGAAAAATGGCCCACACGCCAAGCCGCATAAGGTTGGGCGAGCGCCGAGGCGAGCCGGAACCAGAGACCGCCTTTCCTAGGCGCGACGCTCACGGAACATGTCGCGCATCCGCGGCAAAGATACCAAGCCGGAAATGGCCGTGCGCCAGCACCTGCACAAATTGGGATTCCAATTCCGCCCGCAACGGTAGGGACGAGTTCCACCTCGTCCCATTATGAAAGGAAAAAGATTTCAAGGACACGGTGGAACGTGTCCCCACCCAAAAAACCGCGTCCGTCTCCGTGGATATTCTTTTGCCTATATACAAAACCGCCATCTTCGTTCACGGCTGTTTCTGGCACAGGCACAAAGGCTGTAAGAATTCCACCACGCCAACCCATCGTCAGGATTTCTGGCTGGAAAAACTCAACGGCAACGCCGCGCGAGACAAAGTGCATCAACGCGCGCTACGCAAACTTGGATGGCGCGTGCTGGTTCTCTGGGAATGTGAAACCGAAAAACTGGAAAAAATTCGATCCCGCCTTTCGCACATCAATTACAAATAATTGTTTCACGCCAGAAATTTGGAAAATTCCCGTGGCATCACCGCCGCTAACTCACCCGGCGTTGCCGCGTAGAGATCCCAAGTGAGGTCGAACTGATCCAAGACAGTTGATAGACGCCGAAGAGAACCATACCCTTTTCCTTCCACACCGCGCTTCTTTTTTCCAGATGTGTCCACATAACGCCGCGTAGCAAGTCCAATAACTGCTTTGTTTGTGACGAGTTCCTGTCTCGACGCAAGTTGTTCTACAACTTCGCCCGGAGTATCGAGCGGTTGGCAAAGCAGAGCCATCGCGTTAGCTGGATCGTCTCTATGAGCCCGATAAATCCGATAAGGCCCTGCAAGGAGATGCCGGTAGTATCTCTGAAAATTTCCCGGTTCGGAAATGTGCCGCGCACGCGCACCTGGCTTTCGGGCACCGCTTTTGCCAGCCGGACAAACTGCATCAAAGTAAAAGAGCGAAAGCCACGCCCATAAACCACAGTCGCTCTCCACATCCTCAAGCCCGGCAGAAGTAAAGCAGTTGAACAAGTATTCGGCGGCTTCAAAGCGGTTTGCAAAACTTCGCGGCGCCACTTCGACTTCCACCCCAAGCTTTTCAATTGTTTCCAGATTGGCGAGCATCGTCATCGGCGATTGCACTGATCCCCCTTGCTTCACAGTTTCCAACCAGCCCGCAAATGTGGCGATGCCACTTTCGTTGAGTCTTGCAACTTTCATACGCTTTCCTTTGTCTGCCATGCATCTGCAAATTTTTCCTTGAGGGCGAGTTTTTTGGCAAATGCCGCAACGGCATCTTCTGCCCAGCGCAAAGCTGCGTCTGGCCCCTCTTCTTTCCCCGGCAATTCTGGATCAACGCCCGGCAAAATCGCGGCAAAACGCAGCCATTTGGAACGCCAATCCATTTCGTCATCCGTATCTCTATGGTCAGTGCCGAGGATATTTGTCAGCAACTGACGCAGCACGGCCGGATACACGAGGGATACAAACACTGGCGATTGCGCAAGCTGCCGCCAATCCGCTGTCGCAGATTTATTCACCAGCAATCGCGGTTCGTCTTCCAAATCGACTTGCCAAAGTTCGTTGCCGAGTTCCGCCGGGAAGACCGGTAGAATACTTTCTCTGTCTGCATCGTCATCTGGACGTGCCAGCGGGATACGGTCAGCGGCAGCAAGAAGGATATGCTGATCTTGCGCTTGCGTGACCTTGACTCGGAACAGAATGCCGTCCGGGGAATCAAATTCGCTCAACGCTCGTTTCTCAGGTGGTGGTGGTTGCAGAATCGCCACCGTCCCAAAAGGAAAACGCATCCACGTCGTCTGCCGGTACGCCTCTACAAATACCACCGCCTCGGCTGGCAACTCATAGTCGTTTAACAGCAACTCTGCTTCGAAGCTCAACACTCCATTGGTCTCCCGCGTAGTAAGTTTTAAGTCC
>JBDSIW010000126.1:0-3015 GCA_039917795.1 Verrucomicrobiota bacterium
CTCCTTGATCGGATAGCCACCCGGGCACATCACGATGAAGCCGGGAAGATTCTGATTCTCTGTCCCCAGGCCGTAAGTAATCCACGATCCGAGACTCGGACGACTCTGCACCGCATCGCCGCAATTCATCAACATCAAAGACGGCTCGTGATTCGGCAGCTCTGCTTTCATCGAACGAATGACAGCGATGTCATCGATACACTCGCCCAGTCTCGGAAACAGGTCGCTCACCTCAATGCCGCTCTGTCCATATTTCTTGAATTTGAAAGGCGACGGAAAGGCCGCGCCCGTTTTGCGTTCCGTCTTGATGTATTCGCCGGGCAATGACTGGCCCGCGTATTTCGTCAGGGCCGGTTTCGGATCAAACGAGTCCACGTGCGAAGGCCCGCCGTTCAGAAAAAAATGAATCACGCGCTTGGCGCGGCCGGGAAATTGGGGCGATTTGGGGAGCAGAGGATTCAAATTTTCCGCAGCGTGCGTTGAAGGGAGGAGCAAATTGGTTTCGCCAAACAAGGCGGCGAGGCTCATCGCGCCCACGCCCATGCCGCACTTCGTCAGAAATTTTCGACGAGTCAGAAAGGCGTCCTGAAGATTTGGTTTGTGATGCATCGATTAAGTTCCAGTTAAACTTTCAGTCCACGAACAAAAACTCATTCGACAGCAATAGCACTTGCGCAAGTTTTTCCCACGCGCTCAGCGGCTTTTGATCGATGGGCGGCCGGCCATCAAATTCTTTTTGCGCGCTCCACTCTTTTGCGTAGCCATTGGCATCGAGAATTGCGTTCGGCCCCGTCATGCGAATTACCAGCGCCCAAACAAAATCGTTGTTGTTCAGACTCTCATGAATGGACGCGATGAAATCGATCGTGTCGCCCTTTTTCACCGCCAATGTTTCCACTTTGGCGTCCGCGCTTTGATTATGCAGCACCCATCGACCGAGAAGATTTGTTTCGTTGGAAACTATAAAAGCGCGAATGCCGTGACCTTCAGTATGGGCGTGTCTGATTGTGCCATCGATGGCCACCGATCCATCCATCGGAGCAATCCAGCGACGCACCACCGCGTGTTGCAGATCATTTCCCGCGTGGCCGCCCGCCGCCGTCAATTGCGCCCAGCCCAACTCCGCATCCGGCCAATTTTTTCCGCCTTGCCACGCGTCGCCGGTAAAGTAGGGCAATGGAGTAAAACTTTTCAGATGCTTGCCCGCCTCGTTGAATTCCCCGAAGCCATATCGCCAGTATGACGGAGCTTTGGTGGTCAACTTCTCTACCACTTTTGCCGCGATGTCGGCATCGATGAACTGGCGGGACGCTTCCATCTGCCGGGTGTTCGGCTCGCGCTGATAAACGAAGCGATAGAGTTTTCGAATTTTTTCCTCAGCAGAAACTCCGGCAGCGGAATCTTTATCAACATTCACGCGCGCGGCCAAGGCGCGCGCTTGCTCGACGGTGAAGGGACCGTTCATAAAAAAGAGCGCCTGTTGCGGAACGGTCGTCTCGGAGCGTTGCGGATTATGCATATCCGGGCTCGCGAAATCGAAAACCCGCAGCGCGCCGGGGAGAAATTGGCGATCGATGAATCCATAAATCGAACGGCGCTTACTGAAGGGCTGCTTGAACAATTCCTCCGCTTTCCCACCCATCGTGAAATCGAGCTGGCCCGAGGTGAAGAGGAGCGAATCGCGCAGCGCCTCGAAGTCGAGCCGTTGCCGATTGAAATGCCAGAGAAGCTTGTTTTGCGGATCCTTGGCGGAGTTTGAGGAATCGGTTGCTGGCTTTCGATTCGCCACAAAGGTAACGCCTCGCGGCGAAAGATTCGCAACCGACGGCGATGCGACTTCGCTCTGCTGCTGATAGACCGACGACAGCAAAATGAGGCGATGCATTTTCTTCACGGACCATCCGTTATCCATGAACGAGCGCGCCAGCCAGTCGAGCAACTCGGGATGAGTGGGCGGATCGGCGCGCGTTCCAAAATCGCTCGGCGTGCGGACGAGTCCCGCGCCGAAATGATGGAGCCAGATGCGGTTCACAAAAACGCGCGCGGTCAGCGGATTGTCCTTGCTCGCGATGGCCTCGGCCAATTCCAGGCGCCCGCTTCCTTGGCTGAACGGTTTCCGGTTTTCACCCGCGAGAATTTCCACGAACTGGCGGGGAATTTCCTCGCCCTTGTTGGATGGATTGCCGCGCTTGAAAACGCGCGGATTTTTTTGGATCGCGCGATCCTCCAGAATCGCGGCGTAGGGCGGCGCGCCGGGCGATTGCAAAATCCATTGCTCGATCTGCGCGGAAAGCGTGCCCAACTCAACGCGAGTCGGCTCATCGAAATACCATTCCATGTCCACGATTGCGCCGGCAGGCACGGCCGCGGGCGAATCCACCGCATACAGAATCTGCCGTAGTTCTTCTTCGTCTTTACTAAGCGCCTTGGTTTTATCCGAAGCGGCGGTCCATTTCTTGTCCGCGCCGATGATCAACTTCCCATAAATTTCCGCCACGTCGCGCATCGAGGCTGGCACCTTTTCCGCAAACGCCTTCTCGACCAGCGGATTTAATTTCTGCGTCGCGTTGGTCACGGATGAAATGACCCCGGCCGCCTTGGCCGCGAATTTATTGGTCTTCAACCCAGAATACGCGTGCCAGGGCGCCCAGACGGGATGAAACGATTTGGCGTAGGAAAACAGGTAGTTGTTCCAGGCGCGCACGATAACCGGATTGATATCGTCCGCCTGCACGAAGGCGTAGAACTCTTCGTTGTTCAGTTTCTCAACGTCGAGCACGGCGACCAAATATTCAGTGGTCTTGGCCCGAAGCCGTTTGGACTGTTCCTCGCGCCGGGTGTTGAAGGTGCTCTGGAATTTTTCCTCGCGCTTCTTCAACTCCACTTCGAAATCGAGAAAAGCCTTCGCGGGTTTGGCTCCCGCGCTCAACGGAACTTCGCGCTCGTTGCAACCGGCAAACACGCCATAGAGCGAGTAATAATCCTTCGTCGGGATCGGATCGAATTTGTGATCGT
>JBDSIW010000127.1:0-9278 GCA_039917795.1 Verrucomicrobiota bacterium
AAGCCGTAGCCGGACACAATTGCCAGAAAAGGGGTGATGATCAGTTGATAATAATCGTGCGGCCGGTTGATATTGGCGAAGCACAAAAGATACGTTGGTGGAATGAGGACAATGAGCAGCAGCGACCGAAAGTGCGGCCACTTTCTCCCATGAAACCAAGCCGCCCAGAGCCCAATCGGGTAAAGCAGCAGACCGATTAATCCCAACTCTCGCTTGGGTCGGTGCAATAGAAAGGCATTATAAAATTCAGGCGCAAGCAACGCTGAAAACCCAAGCAATGAAGTGGGTTTTACCCCATCGGTAAATGGCGACGACTCGTTCACCACGGTGGCATGGTGGTTCCAAATCAGAAAACAAGCGCCGGCTACCGCAAAGACGACACCAACTTGCAAAATCCGTCGATCAAAGCGGAAACGCCTTGCCATGAGTTGTTGGAGGAGAAGCAGCACGGCAGGCAATAAATAAAGTGCCTTGATCATCGCCGTGAGCAAGGTCGAAATCACAAACAGTGTCCAGTTTGACACGCGACCCGAGTGATTCTCCCGATCTAGCGGGGACAACAGCAAAGCGAGTTGATAAAAGCAGAACAAACCAAAAAAAACGGCCGTAGGATCAATCAGCATCGAGCGCTGGTAGGTAATATTCAGCGGGGCCAGCCAATAAAGGAGGGTCGCCATCGTCGCCGTCCTGCGATCAATAAAGTGCCACGTAATCCTGAACACCATCCAGGCTGCGCCCGCGCCCATAAGGATGTTCATCAGTCGAATAATTTCCAGGTGCTGCCCGAAAACATCGTAGAGCAAAGCGCCTACAGCTTGAAACAAAGGAAGTTCCAAGACGAACGTCCCGGGATAGCCCATGTAAATCGTTTTTGGATACAGCAGATCTATCCCTTGCGAGTGATAATTCTCGATGGTGGAGAGCGTTTGGGTCTGGCGAAAACTATGGTCGTCGTAGGGAGGATACGTTAACCCGACAAGGCGCAGGATTAGTCCAGCGAGAAAAGCGGCTGCCAAAAAAGATCGTGTTAAGAATGATGGCCACATTTCCGCTTTCATGCTGATCTCAGCCTCCGCATTGGTTCTCGATGGCATAGTGACAGGTCACTAAACTTCATCCCATTCAGGTTAGGGACGCGCAAATAGCTGTCAAGAAAACAGGATCCAAATAGGCTTGAAACGATAAATGAAATCGCCGGTTGTTTACACCATCATTAATATCCGATCTCAACCCCAAACCAGAAACACCTTGTCCCTCGTAGCAACCCCCCCTACGATTTTCCAATATTGAACGAATCCAATGTCACGCTTTAAGAGATTTGCTCATTCATTGCTCTCCGGCTATCTGTTGGTCGGCGTCACTGCCGTTTATTCCCTCATCACGTTCCCATTGGGATTGCATTTTCTTTCCAAGGCAGAATTTGGTTTGTGGAACGCGGTCATGAACGTGGCCAGCCTCAATCTCATCCTGATTGATTTAGGAATGTCGGGTTCCATTTCCCGCATCTTGATCGACCACAAGGACGAAAAAAATTCTTCCAATTACGGCACCGTCATCTTAACCGGCCTTTTGGTGTTGTGCGTTCAGGCCGTTTTAATCGCGGCATTGGGAAGTTTATTGAGTTTCTGGTCGCCGGGCTGGATGAAAATTCCGGAAAAATTTTGGCCGATTTTTCGGACCTTAATGATTTCTCAATGCATCGTGTTGGGTACCGGTTACGTGGGACGCATTTTTGGATTTATTTTGCAAGCGCACCAACGGTATGACATTTGCAATTATTTGAGCGCAGGGGGACTGGCCATTAATTTTCTGACGCTCTGGATCAGTTTCAAATTGGGGTTCGGACTTTACAGCCTGTTAATCGGTTCGATTTCCAATGCGGTTTTTAATATTATTTTTTCCGCACTCGCCGTGCTGCGGTTTCGGCTTTTGCCGGAGAAAGGTTATTGGGGACGCCCGAAACGAGCGGTGTTTCGAGAGCTTTTTTTCTATGGCTCGGATCTTTTTCTGATTTCCATTGCGCAACAATTGATCTCCTTTAGCGCTGTGCCAGTGATTACCCGCACAATGGGATTGGAGGCAGTCACAATCTGGAGCGGAGCGATCAAAGTTTTTATGCTGGCCCAGCAGTTGGTTTATCGTATCGCTGATTTCTCAATGGGGGCCTTGGCTGAAATGCTCGTCCGGGGCGAGCAGGAACGAATAAAAAAACGCTTTCGGGATATTGTCATTTTAACCGGCGCGACCGCAGCGGGGGCGGTAGCACTGGCACTGTGCAACCAAAGCTTTCTAACCATTTGGACGAGCGGGAAAATTTCCTGGAACCCGGCGAACGATTTGCTCATGGCGTTTTCTTTTTTTGTTTATGCCATCACTCGACTCTCGATTGTTATGGTCGGCTTGACCAAGCAAATTGGCGCCATGAAATATATTTATTTCATCGAAGGCGCGGCGTTTGTCGGACTGAGTTTGCTTTGGGGGCGGGTCTGGGGATTCCAAGGCATTATCTGGAGTGGAATCGTGTCGAACCTCCTTTTCAGCGGCATCTACGGCGCGCGTCGAGTTACAGAATATTTTCAAATTCGCTATGGCGAATTGCTCGGTAGCTGGCTCAATCGTCCGATCATTCTTTTTCTTGTTGCCGGAATCTCGGCGTTCGCGTTTTGGGTGGCGACCCAGTCTCTAACCGCTCCGTGGCGATTGGCGATTAACGCCAGTTCATTTGGAACTATTTTGCTGTTTCTTTTTTGGCGAATCGGACTGCCGCAACACCTGCGCAAAGAAATGACAGATCGCCTCCAGCGGAAGATCAACCAATAAGATTGGCGCACAGGCTGTCTACTCTCGCAAAAAACTGTGATTGCTTCCGCTTTGATCGATCAGGTAATAGCCCGCTGCTCGCAATTTCAAAATCGCGCGAATGGTTTGATTCCGGGCAATTCCAGGGAGATGAATATTGCCGTGATGAAATTCGACCAGCAATTGCCTGATGGGAACACGATGCGTGAGCAGGTCGTCAATGACTTCGTATTCGGATCCTTCTATATCAATTTTAAGTAAATCGATATGTTGGTGATGATTTTGAGTCAAGAGAGCAGGCAGGTTTATACACGGGACCTCCAACGTGGCGGAATCTTTTCGTTGCATGGACCAAGAGCCTTCCTCAATGCAACTCGGCGGCGCAATTTTCAGCATCCCGCAATGTCCCGTAAGAGCAACGGGATGAAATTTGAATTGCGAAATATTATTTCCAGGAAGCGTCATCGTTTCCAAACCCGTGGGCGATGGATCAAACAAAACAATAGAACAACCAAATTTCTTTACCAGGGCATGTTCGAATGTGATGTCAGTGCCAATTCCGCCGCTGTAAACGATGCTATCCGCGTTCAACTTGTCCGGGAATAAATGCCAGGAACATCCTGTATCTTTGTTGCCCAATTCAAGAAGCGGATAGCCCCGTTTGGTCAAGGCGCCATAAAATAAGCGGTATCGCAAATCTCTCAAAAACAGCGGTAACTTAAGCATAATCAAAAACTCACTTTAAATTAACAAAACCAAGTGATGAAAGCTGTTTAACGAAATTTTTTGCAAAGGTTTCAAAAGAAAGTTTTTCCTGCAAATCTTTGGCCGACGTTGCGCAACCATTTTGAACGCGCTCCCAACATTTCAAAATTGCATCGGCGGTTGCTTTGGGATCACGGATGGGAACCACCTCGCCGTTCACGCCAGTATTCACAAAATCGTTTGCGCCGCAATTTGGGGTGAGTACCACTTGTAACCCACAAGCCATCGCTTCACACGCTGTGCGGACAAGGCCTTCTTCCAGCGAGGGCAGCACAAACACGTCGGCGCTGCGAAGACGTTCGGCCAATTGCACGTGCGGTAAACCGGGCGACCACTCAATGGGCAGGTCACGATAGCGCGATAAAATCGGCTTCACATCGTCCCGCACATTTTGCGTGAGCAGGAATCGCGCGGAGGGATATCGCTGATGCACAATGCGAAATGCTTCAAGAAGATAAGGGGTGCCTTTGCGTAATGAAAGGTTGCCGGTGTTGATGACAGTAAGCGGTCGGCCTTTCGGGCGGGGAGCCGCGGAGGGGTTGAAGCAATCGAGGTCAATCGGAAATGGGTTCTTAAGGATTTGTTCCGGGCGGAATCCACGCGAAAGAAACGATTGAGTTACGTAATTGCTCGGAGAAAGGACATAATCCGGACCTTCCGCGAGCATCGCGCGCGAGCGTTCATACCAGTAACGGGCCACGGGAGGATAAGGACATTTCCACCGCCGGTGTTCGTCGCCCAGCACCTCCCAAAAGTTTTCAATATGAGAATTGCCGGCCTCAACAAAGGTTTTGCCACCATTTCTATGCACAAATCTGAAACATTCATTCGTGTATCCGAAACTGGAAATAATATTATCTCCTGGTTCGAGTTGTTTCAGGACCCATCGATCAAACCACGGTAGCAGCCGGAATCGAAAGGACTCTTCCTGGAATGGGCTGAGAACGCGACCGGATGCGTAGCCGAACAGGCCAATCCATGGGTTTAAACGAGTTCGCTCGTGCGGGACTCCCGGGGCGCCGCGGCGCGTTCCGAGGGCGTAGAATCGGAGGCGTTTCACCTTATCAAGCACTTGGGCATAAGCATTGTAGTAGTTCGTGCGGGCTGGAGCCGCCACTACGAAATTTGGCGTCATGCGGTTTTCGAGTGCTCCTCTGGCCGCTCCCATGCCTCAGTAATCCCCGCGCGTTGTTTGAAATGAAAGCCGGCGTTGCGCAAAATTTCGCGACACCGTTCCACCTTCTCTTCGCCAATCGCCCAAGGGTGCAATTCTACAATGACGAGCCGATATTTATTCAGAAGGTTCCCGGCAGCCTCAAACGACTCCAACTCCGCGCCCTCGACATCCATGATCAGCGCAGAGAATGGGCCGTAGCGCGCATCGAGTTCCCCCAGGGATTTTCCAGGCACGCGCACCGGCCGATCGCTTTCGCTCTGCGTTGAGCCGCCAACAATGTAAACGGGATGCAAATAAAACGTTACGTCCGTTTGATTGCTCAGCGCGCAGTTCTCGACAAGAAACCCGCATTGATTGATTTCACGATTGCGATGAATGGCGGGAATACAATGCGGATTTCCCTCGACGACGACGTGAGCTTGTTTGTCACGAATCAACTTATTTGTTACGCACGAAACAATCCCCAGGCAGCCACCGATTTCGAGCACCCGATCATCGCCCCGGATGAATTTGCGAATTAATTCGCGCTCTTCAGCCTCATAGGAATTGCCGAGAAAACACGACCGATACGTCCGAGAAGTCAGTTGCCGTGGAATTTCAAACTGGCATCCGTCAGCCCGAAACCGTCTCACGAACAGATCAAAAATAATTCCCTTAACTGGAGAAATAATTTTGTTTTGAAAATTTCCCGCTGCGGTTCCAAGTGTCCGCCGGATTTGCGGCGGCAAGGTTTTTCTCGCGAGGACTCGTATCTGATTTTCCACAGTTAAGTATTTTTCGATAGTTCGCCATACAACGCCTGATACTTGGCGACCATTTTTTCAGCAGTCATCTCTTTGTCGAGAATAGATTGCCGGGTTCGCGCGGACAATCGCGCTCGCAACCCGTCGTCCGCCATTACCAATTCCAAGACGGCAGCAAGCTGGTCCACATTGCCCACCTCGACCAGCAATCCGTTTTCCCCTTCGTCAATCAAATCAGGAATTCCACCAATCCGGCTGCCCACGCAAGCGCAGCCGTAAAAAAGCGCCTCTTGCAGCGAAAGCCCCAATCCTTCCTGGAATGATGGCATCGCAAAAATCGCCGCTTCGCATAGCCATTGCTCAACTTCCTTATCACTGCGCGTTCCAAGCAACTGCGTTTGTGCGCCGATCTTTTCCCGTGCAATCGTGTTACGTACTCGCTGCGACAACGGATCGTCGCCCATCCGCCCGACCAACACGAGTTGCCACTCTGGATATTTCGCCGCGATTTTGGCGAAGGCATCCGTCAGAATCCATTGCCCTTTGCGCGGCCCGACTGTTCCCACGCAGAGAATCACCTTGCGGCGCCGGCTTTGAACGGGAGTGGAAGAAGCCTCGTGAATCCGCGAGTGATAAATCTGCCGAAACTTTCGACGCATCAACGGATACCATTTTCGGACAGAGCGAAAATCGTTTTGGGAGACCGTCACTTCGCAAAGCAATTTGGATAGGACGTATTGTTTGCTCAGCCACGCGGGCAAAAATAATGCGACTTTGAGAAACGACCGTTGTGGTCCGCAATAGCCATCGGTGATGGCGAACGCGCCGTGATTGGTCGAGAGGCAGGGAATTCCTGCCTGTTGCACACCTACAATGGGGCTTTTAGAAAATGCCCGCACATTCCACCCGAAATTTCCGCCCAAATGAAAATGCGCCAACTCAACTTTGCTCCGCGCCAACGATTCGGCCAATTGGCGGGATCGTTCGGCGGAAATTAAAGTTGGATCCCAACTAATGTGTTCGGAAATCAAATGGCCGATGGAAGATTTCTTCGCCGATTCATCCGATTCGTTGGAGACCAAAACAATTTGATGTTGTGCGGCAAGTCCCTTGATCAACTCTTGGACGAGGACTTCTGTTCCGCCAAATTGATCGATTGGATATTCCAGGCAAAGAGCGAGTTTCATTGTGCAGGGTCGAAGAACAGCGCGCTGACGATTGGATTACTGGGACCGATGGAAGCAATCCTAATAATGACTTTTCCGCGCAGCAGCCATGTCAGATATTTTCCCTCGATAAATGATCCGACGGCTTGGCGATCCAGCAATTTTCCCGAACCATTCCATATTTGAACATCCATCGTTCTACCCTTTTTATCGCAATCCAAGAAGTAAAGAGTGAACCGTTGTTGACTTCCATCCGCCAAACTCAAATTCAAGATGATCGGGTGTCGATGATTCCAACTCGAAAGAATCCTCCCAGAAGATCCTGCGCGCAGCAAAGCCCTTTGCTCAGTATCAGGAGTGTCCGGCCATGTAAACGGCAGGGCGTTCTCCGGAGTCAATTTGATGCCGCTGGGGAAGTTCGTTTTGTCGTTGACGATCAAAAACCCCCTCTCTCCAAAAACCCCCTTCCAATTCCCTTTCGTTTTTTCATCAACGCCGAGCAATGTCGCGCTCGCCGCCGGTAAATTGATTTCGTATTCCACAGGCTCGGAAAAAAATTCCGCCCCGAGTTCGTCGGTGACTTTTGCTGTAACCGAATGCGATCCTCCCAATACATTGGTCCAAAGAAACGCGTACGGCGAATTGACAATCTCGCGAATGAGTTCGGTGCCGGAAAAAAATTCCACCTTGCTGACCTTTCCTCCGATGGATGCGATGTCGGCCTCCAACAAAACATTGGTGGGCATGACGAAGCTGGCTTTATCGGGTGGGCGCAATAATTCCGCGCGCGTCATCCGAACCTGATCAACCGACGCCTCCCCTGCTCCAACCACTGCCATGCCCACCAGAATTTCATCTGGCATTTCAAGCGTATCCGCACTGAGCTGAACCCAGTTTGTTCCGTCCCGAGAAAAGAACCCGCTGAACGCGTTCCCCTCGCGCACCACACGCAACCATGCGGCGCTTTCATTGGTTTGAATGGTGGTTGCGGCAGGTTCCTTTGGATTTGCAAGCCGCTCGAAAACCACGTTGCTTCCCGTCGAAAACATTCCGGCGAATGGAGAGGATGCCTTCGTATCCTGTCGAAATGTCACTCCGATTTTCGCTGATGAAGGCGTTGGACGGCGGATGCGCGCACTGAACTGGCCGTTGCCGGAAAACCGCTGGGCGACAAAATAAAGCCCATTGGTTTCCGTGGAGTTACTCAACTGGAAAACACCATTTGTGCCGGCGAATTTGCCGGAGGCACCATTGATGGAGAGGGGTTTGAATTCTTCAAACGCGATTGCGGTGGCCGCCGAACACAGGACAAATTTCCAGGCCGCCAGACCAACAACCGCGATTGCTAAATTTTTATTCAACCGAACCATTTTTGCCTTTTGCGCGACGGTTTTCCAATTTAATTTCCGCCCATGCCATCATTTGACATTGTTTCCGAGGTGAGTTCGATGGAAATCGAGAACGCGGTCAACCAGGCGAAGAAGGAATTGGCGACGCGATTCGATTTCAAAGGCAGCAAAGCGGAAATCGTGCTCGAAAAAAATGAGATCAAATTGACGGCTGACGACGAATTCAAGATGCGCGCGCTGCATGAAATCGTGATTAACAAACTTTCCAAACGCCAGATCAGCATGAAAAACATCGACAAAGGCGAACCGGAAGTTTCTCCGCTCGGCCATTCACGGCACACGATCAAGATCAAACAGGGAATCGAAACGGCGGTCGCCAAGGAGATTACGACCTTCATTCGCGAGACAAAATTAAAGGTCACGACCCAAATCCAGGACCAGCAAATCCGGGTCACGGGAAAAAGCCGCGACGATTTGCAATCCGCCATTTCCGCAGTTAAAGCCAAAGATTTTCCCGTGGCAGTCGGCTTCCAGAATTTCCGGGATTGATCGCGGCGCGAAGACGTCTCGTCGGCGCGAATCAAAGGCGTCCTTTGAAACCAGCCTCCGTTGATCACTATTTTTCAGATTTGCCTGAACCGCGAATCAGAATTCGCTAAAACGAAAACGTCCTTCCATTCCTCATTCTTGCTTGACGCAGCGGTTTGATCTCGGTGCATAATCGTGACATGAAAATAAAATTTCTCGTGTCTTTTGCAGCATTGACGGTTTCAATTTTTCTGACCGGTTGCGTCAGCACGGTGGACGGCCACATGAAGATGGGCATGCCATTGGTAAAAGACAAAATTGATAGCCGCTACCCACGCAGCATTCCCCAGCTGATTGCCGCGGCAAAAGTCGTTTTGGCCCGCAACGGAACATTGGTTTCGGACGACACCATCAACAACACTGTGACTGCGAGGGTTGATACCCGGACCGTCTGGGTAAAGGTGACCGAGGTCGATGCCAACGTCAGTGGAATGACCGTCCAGGCGCGGACCAAAGGCGGTGCGCCCGACGTCGATCTCGCCAGCGAAATCGATAAACAGATCGCGCTGAATCTCGCGACGAATCAGTAAGAGCGAATTCCATTTCAGAGCGAACGAACCAGGCGAACTGCCGGCCACTTTTTTACGTGTGAATTCTCAATTAGGATAAACTCTCGACGCAAGCCTGAGCGTAGCCTACATTCAGCCTATGAAAGTTGCCCGCCAGGCTCGGCTCCGAAAAGAGAAAATCA